>NZ_JAFGYI010000166.1:0-535 GCF_017490905.1 Pseudomonas sp. 32_A
AATATTGGCAAAGTTGTTCATCGGTATCACTCACCAGCGCAAAATTAATTTGTTGGTTGGCGATAAATTTTTCATGGCTTTTAACACTATCTCTTGATACGCCAATGACTTGGTAGCCAAGCTGCTGCAATTGGGGCAAATGATGGCTAAAATCTTGCGCTTGTACAGTACAGCCTGAGGTGTTGTCTTTTGGATAAAAGTACAGAATCAAGCCTTTCTCTGACTGCTTTGCGTAGTCTTGCAGGTTGATTTGACGCTGTATAAATTGCGGCTGCGCTGTAGCATGACGGCTGGTATCCGCTTCAACCGTGGTGACTAAAAAATTGGGTAGTTGAGTCATGGACATTTCCCAAGCAAAAATTGAACTAACAATATCAGAAAGCCAGATTGAGTACAAACTTCTTCATGCGACAAAATAAAAAAAGACCAGTAAACAACTGGTCTGGTGGTGCGGCGCTATCGATTATGGTATTGAGTGTAACCAATTAGGGACGGGCTTTATTAAATTTAACGCCGTTACCGCACGCTTTCATAC
>NZ_JAFGYI010000167.1:0-534 GCF_017490905.1 Pseudomonas sp. 32_A
GGCGCTGAAAGCGAGCATGGAGTCCCGGCCCGCGTAGAAGACGCGATGGCCGATATCGCGACGGTGTTTGGCTGGACGCCGCACGATATGGCCGCCTTCTCCCTGGCCGAATTGATGGACTGGCGCGAGCGCGCCCGGATACGTAGCGGAAACGAGTGACGATGGACAACGCCCTGAAACTGCGCGTGATGTTCGACATGATCGACAACTTCACGAAGCCCCTGAAAAACGTGCTGAACAGCAACAAGGGGCTCGCGCAGGCGCTCAAGCAGACGCGCGGCGAACTCGCCGAGCTCGGGAAGCAGCAGAAGGCCGTCGCCTCGTTCCGCGAGATGCGAACCGGGCTCGCGGGCACAGCGGAGAAGCTCGGCGAAGCGCGAACGCGCGTGAATGGCCTCGCCACTGCGTTGCGTGCGGCCGACCAACCCTCGCGCCAGATGAGTGCCGATTTTGAGAAGGCGAAGCAGGCCGCGGCGCGCCTGTCGATCGAGCACGAGAAGCAGTCCGCCCGCGTACGTGAGCTACGCGCGCAAC
>NZ_JAFGYI010000168.1:0-533 GCF_017490905.1 Pseudomonas sp. 32_A
GACATGGCGTTCCACGATCACCTGCCGAAGCTCTTCCCGCACGCGGACGCGCGCAGCTGGTTCGCCGGCAACGACGCGCTGATAGAGGCGACCGCGTTTCGCAATGCGTCGCTGCAAGGCGCGTATCTGATCGTCGCCGCGCGCGCGCTCGGCCTCGATGCCGGACCGATGTCGGGCTTCGATCAGGCTGCCGTCGACGCGGCGTTCTTCGCCGGCACGTCGATCAAGTCGAACTTCCTCGTGAACCTCGGCTACGGCGACGCCGCCGGCCTGTTCCCGCGCAGCCCCCGCTTCTCGTTCGACGAAATCGCGCGCATCGAATAAGCGCGCGACGGCGGCGCGTTCGCGCGCCGCGCCACCTCTCCCGACTTCCCCCGTTTCCGCCCATGCGACGCGTTTCATCGTTTCTGCTGCGCCTGACGATCATCGGCGTGCTGCTGCACGTGTACATCGGCTTCCGTCTGCTGCCCGAGCTCGCCTCGCCCGCCGCGCGCTACGCGGGCGCGCTGTGGCTCGTCGGGTCGTGCCTGCTG
>NZ_JAFGYI010000169.1:0-533 GCF_017490905.1 Pseudomonas sp. 32_A
GTGCTTGCCGGTGCACGGGCGGTCGTGTGTCCGGATACCGGCATCGCGCATCTCGCGCGTCTCGTCGGCGTGCCCACCGTCGCGCTGTTCGGCCCCGGCAATGCCGGCATTCACGGCGCGGGGCGCTATTGGCGGGACGCGCCGTTCATCGCGCTGACGATCGCGGACATGCCGTGCCGCGACCAGCCGTCCATGTTCCGGCGCCATGTCGCATGGGTACGGCGCTGCGACCGGAGTGCGCAGACGTGCGTCGCGTGGCGCGGCGATCATGCGGACTGCATGGGGCGTCTTTCAGTGGATGCGGTGCATCGTGCGCTGCAAAACGTTTTGGCGCTTGCGCCGTCAAGTGCAAGCCGATGACGATAACGACATCGCGCGTCGAGCGCGTGCTTTGGATCGCCTGTCCCACGCTGATGTTCGGCGTGATGTTCGGGCACATGAACGGCGTGGTCAACACGACGCTCGCGTTGATCGGCGTCGGCACGCTTGCCGGCATCCTGTCCGCGAGCCGGCCGCCGTTCCGGCAATGGCCC
>NZ_JAFGYI010000170.1:0-532 GCF_017490905.1 Pseudomonas sp. 32_A
GGGAAAGCGTCAGTGACACGTTTGCCTGTAGACGCAGGCAGTGATTCGCCAACATCTCCGACACAAACTGTTGGACTCGTTGCAGCGTCCTCTCGCTCCCAGCGGCACCCATTGCAAGCGGCGCCTCGACCACGATACGAAGGTCATCGACATAGCGGCAATAGTCGAGTATGCGGATATCTTCTGGCAGTTGCTGCTGCTCTTCACATACTCTCCACATCTCGGTGTCGAAGCCGACGAGGTAAGCGTTGGCGAAGAAGCCAGATGCGACGAGTCCTTGCGGGAGACCTACTGCAAGGTGCTCAAAGTCCTGGCCGCGAATTAGCGGTGCAGATTGATGGTCGCTTTCCCGCCACCGCCAACTAAGAATGAGCGATGCCAATTCCCAGAACGGCACGTCTGTGGAGTCGTTCTCGGACAGGCCCTCATGTTTCTGATAGGTTGTCTGAAGTCGGTAAAGTTCATGTACCAATGCCTTGCTATCGACACAGTCAAAGAACGACTTGATGTCGAGTGACACGACGAATAGTTC
>NZ_JAFGYI010000171.1:0-529 GCF_017490905.1 Pseudomonas sp. 32_A
GATAGAGGAAGCGCGAGCCAGGTTGCAGGACCTTCTGTAGTCGAACCTTGCGGTCATCGGCGGTCGTGCCCGGATCGGCGAAGTCCAGCACGTCATCGACCTCGAACATGGCATAGGTCATACCATCGATCAGGAAGTCGTGCAGGTGGGTGTCCTCCCAACCGAAGGCCGCTTGCAGGATATGGTGCAGTTTGCGCAGCGACTCGGTTCCTTCAACCTCGATCCTGCGCCAGATGGGCGGCTCGATGTGTTGAAGCTGCACGTGCAGGGTAAAGCGCTGGAACGATTTCGCCATCTGATCTCCGGGTGAACGGGAAGCCAGCGGCATTATCGCCTTACGATGCCAGGGTGGTCATGTTCCATGGCAGCAGGTCTTCGACCCGGTTGCTCGGATGGTCCGCGATGCGCGTGAGTACGGCGCGCAGATACGCCTCGGGATCGAGGACGTTGAGCTTGGCCGTACCGATCAGACTGTAGATTGCCGCCGCACGCTCGCCACCTGAGTCCGCGCCGGCGAACAGGTAGTTCC
>NZ_JAFGYI010000172.1:0-527 GCF_017490905.1 Pseudomonas sp. 32_A
TGGTAGAGCTATCGCGAGGAAAAAGCGCTCGGGTAATAGGGCATTTAATGACCTTAGCGGTATTGATGAAGGCGCAGCCTCTGGCTTATAACCGTGATAATCAAGAAGATAAAGAGCCGGTGTTTGATACTGCCGATCAAGTGCTGGCCACTTTAAACTTATACAGCGAATTAGTTTTAGGATTAACCGTTCATAAACAGGTGATGAAAAAAGCAGTTGAACAAGGTTATGCCACTGCAACCGATTTGGCCGATTATCTAGTGAAAAAGGGTGTACCTTTTCGAGACAGTCATGAAATTGTTGCCCAAGTGGTCAAAAAAGCAGAGGAAAAAGGAAAAACTTTGCGGGATATGCCCTTAATGACCTTGCAGCATTTTAGTCCGGTCATTGAAAAGGATGTATATGCAGTTTTAAGCCTGGAAGGAAGTATGGAAAGTCGCAGAGTAACGGGGGGTACGGCGCCTTTACAAATCAAAAAACAGCTAAAAAGGTGGAAAAAGATTCTTGGTTTATAAGAACTTTTGCAC
>NZ_JAFGYI010000173.1:0-527 GCF_017490905.1 Pseudomonas sp. 32_A
CTTATATAAAGCTGAATTAACTATTCCTGCATCTTTTGAAATTGCTTCTCAGTGTGAATCCGAGGATGACATTGAACAGTTAATGCGTTTGAAGATGCGCGATTGCTTCGCAAATTGCAACATAATGTCTCGTATTGTTAACGATATACAAAATCTTCTTGAAATCCCAATTGACGATCAAATTACTGTTGATGTAATACATTTGTGGGACGATAAGGAACTTCTAGTAGCTTCTGGCGTAAATTACAGTGAGTTGAATTGATATGCCGTTAACCGTAATTACGATGACTAATTGTCCACTATCTTTGAGGGGCGATCTAACTAAGTGGATGCAAGAAATTGCTACAGGCGTTTACGTCGGCAATTTCAACAGTAGAGTCCGAGAAGAATTATGGAAGCGTATAGAAGACAGTGTTGGAAATGGTGCTGTAACAATGAGCTTTTCTTCCAGAAATGAAATTGGCTACGATTTTAAAACTATTCATTCGCATCGTGAGGTGGTTTATTCGGATGGATTACCTCTGGTA
>NZ_JAFGYI010000020.1:0-104453 GCF_017490905.1 Pseudomonas sp. 32_A
GCCCCGGTCGCCCCCTCAGCCCCGACCGCCCCGGCCCTGCCATTCCAGTTCATTGGCCGCATGGGCGAGCGCGACGACCTGCAGATCTTCCTGCAGAGCGGCGAAAAACTCTACGTCGTGCGCCAGGGCGACGTGATCGAAGACACCTACCGCCTCGAGCGGGTATCGGCCAGCGAACTGCACCTGGTCTACCTGCCTTTGCATCAGTCGCAGACTTTGTCTGTAGGGAGCGCACCATGAAGTCGTCAAAGCTGTGCAAACCGGCTCCGTTCCTGCTTGTGGCGCTGTGCGTGGCCATTGCCGGATGCGGCTCCAGCGCGGTACGCAAGGACAGCGAACAGTTGATGAAGGAGGGCCAGTACGAAGCCGGCATTGCCAGCCTGGAGGAAGCCCTGCGCGAGGACCCGCGTGACACCGAGCTGAACATCGCCCTGGCCCACAGCCGCCAGGCCGCGGTCGAGGCGCTGCTGACCCAGGCCGACGCCGACCGCATACGCCATGACTTCGCCGGCGCCCGCATGGGCTATGGCCGGGTGCTGACCCTGGAGCCGAACAACCGCCGCGCCCAGGAAGGCATTCGCCAGCTGGAGCTGATCCGCACCCTCGACGAGCGCGTGGCACTGGGCCAGGCAGCGCTGCGCCAGGGTGATTTGTTCGGTGCCGAGCGCTACATGCGCGAAGTGCTGCGCCTGGACCCGCAGAACCAGAAGGGCATTGCCCTGCGCAGCGACATCGAGAACGTCCAGGCGCGCACCGCGCAACCGTTCCCGCAGCTGCGCAGCAAACTGGAGCGACCGGTGACCCTGGAGTTTCGCGATGCCAACCTCAAGACCATCTTCGAGGTGCTGTCCCAGGTCGCCGGCATCAACTTCATCTTCGACAAGGACATGCGCCCGGACATGAAGGCCACCATCTTCGTGCGCGAGTTGCGTATCGAGGACGCCGTGGCGCTGCTGCTGGAACAGAACCAGCTGCGGCAGAAGATCGTCAATGAAAACACCCTGATGATCTACCCCGACTCGCCGCAGAAGACCAAGGACTACCAGGAACTGGTCATGCGTACCTTCTACCTGACCAGCATCGACTCCAACACCGCGCTGAACATGGTCAAGACCATGCTCAAGACCCGCGACGTGTTCGTCGACGAACGCCTCAACACCCTGACCATGCGCGACACCCCCGATGCCGTGCGCATGGCCGAGAAGCTGCTGCAGTCGCAGGACCAGTCCAACCCCGAGGTGGTGCTGGAAGTGGAGGTGATGGAAGTGGCCACTTCGCGCATCCTCGACCTCGGCCTGCAATGGCCCAACACCTTCGGCGTGCTGAGCTCCGACGGCCAGCCGGTAAGCGTGCTCGACCAGCTCAAGGGCATCGACTCCAGCCGCATCAGCATCGCGCCGGCACCGCAGGCCAAGATCAACGCCCAGGACAAGGACATCAATACCCTGGCCAGCCCGGTGATCCGCGTCAGCAACCGCGAGCAGGCGCGCATCCACATCGGCCAGCGGGTACCGATCATCAGCGCCACTTCGGTGCCGTCCACCCAGGGCCCGGTGATCACCGAAAGCGTCACCTACCTGGACGTGGGCCTGAAGCTTGAGGTGCAGCCCACCGTGCACCTGAACAACGAAGTGGCGATCAAGGTAGCCCTGGAGGTGAGCAACGCCACCCCGCTGGAAGCCACCCGCCAGGGCACCATTCCGGTCCAGGTCGACACCCGCAACGCCCAGACCACCCTGCGCCTGCACGATGGCGAAACCCAGGTGCTGGCCGGCCTGGTGCGCAACGACCATAACGCCAGCGGCAACAAGATCCCTGGCCTTGGCGACATCCCTGGCCTGGGCCGGCTGTTCGGCAGCAACAAGGACGACATGAGCAAGTCGGAGCTGGTGCTGGCGATCACCCCGCGCATCGTGCGCAACCTGCCGTACCAGAGCCCGTCGGACATGGAGTTCGCCACCGGCACCGAGTCGGCCATGCAGGTGCGGCAGATGGCGCCGTTGCCGCCGGCGGATGTGCCTGGCAATGCCCCGGCCACCGATGCCCCGGTGGTGGAAAGCCAGATGGCGATCGCCCCGGCCAAAGGGAGCCCGCGGCCATGATCGCGCAGCGCCGCATGCAGGGCTTCAGCCTGATCGAGGTGGTGCTGACCCTGGCACTGCTCGGGCTGCTTGCCAGCATGGCCGCGCCGCTGACCGAAACCGTGGTGCGCCGCGGCAAGGAACAGCAACTGCGCGAGGCGCTGTACCAGATCCGCGACGCCATCGACGCCTACAAGCGGGCGTTTGATGCCGGCTACATCGAGAAGCGCCTGGACGCCAGTGGCTACCCGCCGAACCTGCAGGTGCTGGTCGACGGGGTGCGCGATGTGCGCAGCGCCAAGGGCGCCAAGTTCTACTTCCTGCGGCGCATCCCGCACGACCCGCTGGTGGCCGCCAAGGGGGAGGACGAAGGCGGGTGGGGGCTGCGCGCCTATGACAGCAGCCCCGACAACCCGCGCGAAGGCGAAGACGTGTTCGACGTGTATTCCAAGGCCCGCGGCAAAGGCCTGAACAACATCCCCTACGGGCAATGGTGACAGCCATGAAACGCAGCAAAGGCTTCACCCTGATCGAACTGCTGGTGGTGCTGGCGATCATCGCCACGCTGATGACCATAGCCATGCCGCGCTACTTCAACAGCCTGGAAAGCTCCCGCGAAGCCACCCTGCGCCAGAGCCTGGCGGTGCTGCGCGAGGCGCTGGACCACTACTACGGCGACACCGGTCACTACCCGGACTCGCTGGAGCAACTGGTGGAACAGCGTTACCTGCGCAACACCCCGGTGGACCCGATCACCGAGCGCAGCGATGCCTGGCAGCTGGTGCCACCGCCCGAAGGCGTGGCCGGCGGCGTGGCCGATATCAAGAGCGGTGCCACAGGGAGGGCGCGCGATGGCAGCCTGTTCGCGGAATGGTAAGGCCGACGCCGGCTTCACCTACCTGGGCGTACTGCTGCTGATTGCGGTCAGCAGCGTGGCCCTGGCCGCCACCGGCACGCTCTGGGCCAGTGCTGCCCAGCGTGACCGCGAACGCCAGCTGTTGTGGGTAGGCAGCCAGTATGCCCAGGCCCTGCGCAGCTACTACCGCGCCTCGCCGGGGTTGGCCCAGTACCCGCAGGAACTGGCCGACCTGCTGCAGGACAACCGCTTCCCGCAGGCCAGGCGGCACATTCGCCGGCTGTACCCCGACCCCATCACCAACAGCGACGATTGGGGCCTGCTGCGCTCGATCGATGGCCGCATCACCGGCGTGCACAGCCGCTCGGACGCCACCCCGTTCAAGCGCAGTGGTTTCAGCGCCGAATGGAGCGGTTTCGACGGGCTGGAACACTACAGCGACTGGCAGTTCGTCGCCGAGCAGGCCTTTACCGAAAGTGCCGGTGGCGTGCAGACCCATGCCGGCCCGGGGGACACGCCATGAGCCGCCTGGCCGCGTTGTGCCTGGGCCTGCTGCTGGTGGCAGTGCTGGCCACCTCGGCCAGGGCCGGGGACGAGGACGAGATGCAAGGCTTCATCGTCGACAACACCATCTCGCACATCGGCCACGACTTTTACTACTACTTCGCCGACCGCCTGCGCGCCACCAGCCGGCTGGATTTCAACCTGGTGGTGCGCGAACGCCCGGATGCCCGCTGGGGCAGCCTGGTCACCGTGGAGTTCGAGCGTGAGGTGGTGTACCGCCGCTTCCTGCCGCCGAACACCACCGAGCTCAAGGACGAGGCCGTTGCAGCAGCCGACCTGGTCAAGCAGCAAATCATCCAGCGCAAGTTGCAACGCCTGCTGCAGGACACCACCGATCTGGAGAGGGACGAGCTATGAAGCACCACATACCCCGTTGCATCGCCGCCTGCCTGTTGGCCAGCGCGTGTGCCGCCCAGGCCACCGAGCTGGTGTACACCCCGGTCAACCCGGCCTTTGGCGGCAACCCGCTCAATGGCACCTGGTTGCTGAACAACGCGCAGGCGCAGAACGATCACGACGACCCCGACCTCAAGGACCGCTCCTCGGCCTTTGCCGGCACCACGGCCCTGGAGCGCTTCAGCAACCAGCTGGAGTCGCGGATGTTGTCGCAGTTGCTGGACAACATCAGCAACGGCAACACCGGCAGCATGGCGACCGATGCGTTTCTCATCGACGTCATCGACGATTCCGGGGCCTTGAGTATCAAGGTCACCGATCGCGCCACAGGAGAAATTTCGATCATTGAGGTCAGCGGCCTGAACCCTTGAGGGGGCAAGGCTATTTGTTGGGGAGAGAACACCATGAAACGTCTGCTGAGCACGCTGCTGATCCTCACCGCCCTGGGTCTGCACGGTTGTGGCCTGCGCGAACCGATGCCCGCCGAACAGGACTCGGAAACCCCGACCCTGACCCCCCGGGCCTCGACCTACTACGACCTGATCAACATGCCACGGCCCAAGGGCCGGTTGATGGCGGTGGTGTACGGCTTCCGCGACCAGACCGGGCAGTACAAGCCGACCCCGGCCAGCTCGTTCTCCACCAGCGTCACCCAGGGCGCGGCCAGCATGCTGATGGACGCCCTGAACGCCAGTGGCTGGTTCGTGGTACTGGAGCGTGAAGGCCTGCAGAACCTGCTGACCGAGCGCAAGATCATCCGTGCTTCGCAGAAAAAGCCTGATGTACCGGAAAACATCATGGGCGAGCTGCCGCCGCTGCAGGCCGCCAACCTGATGCTGGAGGGCGGCATCATCGCCTACGACACCAACGTGCGCAGCGGTGGGGAAGGCGCCCGGTACCTGGGTATCGACATCTCCCGCGAGTACCGGGTCGACCAGGTGACCGTGAACCTGCGCGCGGTGGACGTGCGTACCGGGCAGGTGCTGGCCAACGTGATGACCAGCAAGACCATCTACTCGGTCGGCCGCAGCGCCGGGGTGTTCAAGTTCATCGAGTTCAAGAAGCTGCTCGAGGCTGAGGTGGGGTACACCACCAATGAGCCGGCGCAGCTGTGCGTGCTGTCGGCGATAGAAGCGGCGGTGGGACATTTGCTGGCGCAGGGGATTGAACGGCGGCTGTGGCAGGTGGCGGGGGATGCGGGGGAGGGGCAGGCTACGGTGGACAAGTACCTGAGCCAGAATGAGCAGCAGTGATTGGCTTCGATGGCCTCTTCGCGGGTGAACCCGCTCCCACAGGTTCGGCGTCAACTCGAAGCCCGCGCCGTCCCTGTGGGAGCGGGCGCGCCCGCGAAACAGACGACGCGGTGGATGGCACCGGCTTTGCCGGTGTTCGCGGGCATGCCCGCTCCCACAGGTACCGCGTGATCTCAAGTGCGATGCCGTCCCTGTGGGAGCGGGTTTACCCGCGAATGGGCCGGAGCCGAGTGTCTGGCGGGCGCCTGGGCTTTGTTGAAATCAAGCTGCAGCCGTGATTGACCTTGAGGGCCTCTTCGCGGGTGAACCCGCTCCCACAGGTTCAGCGCCAACTCAAAGCCCGCGCCGTCCCTGTGGGAGCGGGCGCGCCCGCGAAGCAGACGACGCGGTGGATGGCACCGGCTTTGCCGGTGTTCGCGGGCATGCCCGCTCCCACAAAGCTCGCGCAAGCTTTCAAACCTTGGGCAAGGCGGTGCTCCTGCGTGTCCCTTTACGTAAACGTCACCATATGCCACCTTCTACCGCAGCCTGATGACGGCCAGGGATTTCTCCCGCACACTGCGGAAAATTCCCAAGCCCGTTCCCCGCCATCTTGCGGGGCACAGCCGGAGTAGAAAATGGCGCGACAACTAATAACAAACGCCCACGACCCGCTGCACGAATCCCGCCAGGCCCGCCTCAAGCTGGCCAGTGAAGGCGAGCTGCCGCTGGGCATGCTGCGCGACGAGATCGACGCCTCCTGGCGCCGCAGCCTGGGCCATGGCCTGGACTGCCTGCAGGGCGAACAAGTCGGCCTGGGCCTGGAACAGGGCCACGACCTGCGCATGCTGCTGGAGCGCAACCGGCTCTTGGTCGACGCCGTTACCCCGGAACTGGACTACCTGGTCGCGCGCCAGGGCAAGGCCGGCATCGTCATCCTCGGCGATGCCCAGGCCAACGTGCTGGCCATCGAAGGGCAGAAGCACGTGCTGCAACGCGAAGGCCTGCGCGACCTGCACCCAGGCAGTTGCTGGAGCGAGTCATTGCGTGGCACCAACGCCATCGGAACGGCAGTGGTGGATGGCCGGCCGACCTTGATCAACTGCGGCGAACATTACCTCGACCGCCTCAGCCCGTTCTCCTGCACTTCGGTACCCCTGCGCGACCCGCGCGGCGAGGTGATCGGCGTGCTCGACATCACCCGTGAAGGGGTGATGGCGCAACCACAGGACAGCCTGTCGACGCTGATGCTGGCGGCCGGCAACATCGAAAGCCGCATGTTCGGCCTGTGCCACCCGGAGCAATTGGTGCTGGCTTTCCACAGCCGCCCGCAATACCTAAACAGCGCCTGGCATGGCCTGCTGGCGCTGAGCCTGGACGGTGAAGTGCTGGCTGCCAACGACAGTGCCTGCCAGCTGTTGCAGGTCCCCCGCCATGAACTGTTGGGCCGGCGCAGCAGCGACTTGCTGGGCGAACGTTCGCCGGCCTTCATAGCCCGCCTGTGGCAGGGCGGGGTGAGCAGTGTGCAGACCGCCAAGGGCGAGTTCTACTTCCGCGCCTTGCAGCTGCCACGCCATGGCCGGGTCAATGGCAGCACGCCGGTCAGTAAGCCGACGCTGAGCAAGCAGTCGCCTGCACTCGATGCGCTGGCCGGGGGCGACCCGCGCCTGGCGCGCAATCTGCGTATGGCCCGCCAGGGGCTGGGTAATGGCTTGCCGGTATTGCTGCTGGGTGAGACCGGTACCGGCAAGGAAGTGGTCGCCCGGGCCCTGCACCAGGCCAGCCCGCGTGCTGAAAAACCGTTTGTGGCGGTCAACTGCGCGGCCATCCCTGAAGGGCTGATCGAGTCCGAGCTGTTCGGCTACCGCGAGGGCGCTTTCACCGGTTCACGCCGGGGCGGCATGGTCGGCCGGCTGATGCAGGCCCACGGCGGCACGCTGTTCCTCGATGAAATCGGCGACATGCCGCTGGCCTTGCAGGCGCGCCTGTTGCGGGTATTGCAGGAGCGCCGCGTAGCGCCATTGGGCGCAGGCGAAGAGCAGGAGATCGACGTGGCATTGATCTGTGCCACGCACCGCGACCTCAAGCGCCTGGTACACGAACAGCATTTCCGTGAAGACCTGTACTACCGAGTCAACGGCGTGTCGCTGCGTCTGCCGGCGCTGCGCGAGCGCGATGACCTGGCGGCGATCATCCAGGGCCTGCTGGACAAGTCCGATGCCCGGGGCGTGACCTTGGACCCGGCCCTGACCGCGTTGCTCGAAGGCTTCGACTGGCCGGGCAACATCCGCCAGCTGGAAATGGTGGTACGCACTGCGCTGGCCATGCGCGAGGATGGCGAGCAGGTGCTGACCCTCGACCACCTCACCGACTGCCTGCTGGACGAACTGGCCAGCGGCACCGCGCCTTCCGGCAGCCTCAAGGACAACGAGCTGGAGCTGATCCGTGGCGCCTTGGCGCGCCATCAGGGCAACGTGTCCGCGGCAGCCGAGGCGCTGGGTATCAGCCGGGCCACGCTGTACCGCAAGCTCAAACAGTTGCGCGGCTGACGTGGGCGGCCTGTTCGCCCGGCTGGTGGAGTCCAGCGACCCTGTACTCATGCGCCAGGCGTTGGCCTGGCTGTATGGTTTCGTGCGCCCCCATCGACGCGCCATCGGCCTGTTGCTCGGCTTGTCGCTGGGCGCCTCGTTGCTGGTGCTGGCGCAACCCTGGCTGGTCAAGACGCTGATCGACGAGGGGCTGCTGGCCAAGGATTACCAGACCCTCTGGCACATGGCGGCGATCATGATCGGCGCAGGCCTGCTGGGCACGGTGCTGGCCGGGGTCAACCGCTACCTGCACACGCGCCTGTCGGGGCGCATCCTGTTCGCCCTGCGCGATGACCTTTACCGCCACCTGCAACAATTGTCGCCAACGTTCTACGGGCGGCGGCGCATCGGCGACATTCTTTCGCGGCTGGATGGCGATGTGGCGGAAATCCAGCGCTTTGCCGTGGATTCGCTGTTTTCGGCGGTGTCGGCAGTGATCGGCCTGGTGGGCGCGGTGGTGTTGATGCTGATGCTGTCGTGGCAACTGTCGCTGCTGCTGGCGCTGTTGGTACCGATCGAAGTGCTGTGGCTGCGCTGGATGCGGCGCAAGGTGGAGCGGGAAGTACGCAACCTGCGCGAACGCTCGGCAGATGTGTCGTCATTCCTGGTCGAAACCCTGCCGGCGATGAAGTTCATCCAGGCCGCCGGCCAGCAAGGCCGCGAGGCGGGGCGCCTGGACCAGCTGGGCCAGGGCTACATGCGCCAGCTGCTCAAGGTGCAGGTGACCGAATTCTTCACCCAGGCCATCCCCGGCACGCTGACCTCCTGGTGCCGCGCTTGCGCGTTCCTGGTCGGCGGTTGGTGGGTAATCCAGGGCACTTGGCAACTAGGTGCGCTGATCGCCTTTTCCACCTACATGGGCATGGCAGTAGGGCCGGTGCAGAGCCTGCTGGGCTTGTACGTGGCGGTACAGCGCATGGCGGTGAGCCTGGGGCGGGTGATGGAACTGAAGCAGGAGGCCGTGGCCGTGCGCCCGGCAGCCAACCCGCAGCCGGTGCCCGACGGCCCGGGCGAATTGCGTCTCGAGGGGGTGAGTTTTGCCCATGAAGGGCGCCAGGGCGCGGTGCTGAACGACGTGCAGGTGTGCGTGCCGGGTGGCCTGAAGGTGGCCATCAGCGGTGCCTCGGGAGTGGGCAAGTCGACCCTGATCGATCTGCTGCAGCGCTTCTACGACCCGGACGCTGGGCGCATCCTGCTGGACGGCATCGACCTGCGCGAACTGGACCTGGCCGCGCTGCGCCGGCGCATTGCGGTGGTCAGCCAGGATATCGTGCTGTTCCGCGGCACCCTGGCACAGAACCTGGCCTACGGCGTGCCCGAGGCCAGCCGTGAGGAGCTGGAACGGGTGGTGCGCCTGGCGCGGCTGGACAGCCTGGTCGACAGCCTGCCGCTGGGCCTGGACGGCCTGCTGGGTGAGCGTGGCCAGCAGTTGTCCGGTGGGCAGAAACAACGCATTGCCATCGCCCGCGCGGTGCTGCAGGCGCCGGCGATCCTGGTGCTGGACGAGGCCACCTCGGCGGTGGACGAAGCCACCGAGCGCGAAGTGATCGCGGCCATCGACCAGCTGTTCGCCGGCCGCACGCGCATCCTGATCAGCCATCGCGCTTCGACCCTGGCCGATGCCGACCTGCACCTGCAGTTGCACGCTGGCCAGTTGCAGGTGCTGCCCGAGGAGGTGATCAGGCATGGGCACTGACGTGCGTGTTGGCGTGATCGACAGTGGTTGCACGCCGGAGCAGGCCAGCGCCTTGCTGGGCGCGCGCCGTTTCTGGCTGGAGGACGGCCAATTGCGCGAAGGTGACATGCTGCCCGACCAGCTTGGGCACGGTAGCGCGGTGCTCGCCGGCTTGCAGCGGGAGGCCGGGCCGGTGCCCGTGCTGCTGGCCCAGGTTTTCGGCGCCCAGGCCAGCACCAGTGCCTTGCAGGTGGCGGCCGCGCTGCTGTGGCTGGTGGAGGCGGGGGTCACGCTGGTCAACCTCAGCCTTGGCCTGCAGCAGGACCGGCCTGTGCTGCACCAGGCCTGTGCCGAGGCTTTGGCTGCGGGTGTGCTGTTGTGCGCCTCCAGCCCGGCCCAGGGCGGGCCAGTGTATCCGGCCAGCTACCCCGGGGTGATACGGGTCACAGGCGACGCCCGCTGTGCGCCTGGCCAGTGGTCCTGGCTGGGTACCCGGCAGGCGGACTTTGGTGGTTATGTGGGGGCGGGCGGCAGGGCGGGCGCGAGCCTGGGCTGTGCGGCCCTGAGTGGCAGGATCGCTGCGTTGCTGCGTGACGAGCCGGGCATGGGCCAGCAGCAGGTTCATGACTGGTTGCGCCACCACGCGGCGTTTACCGGCCCCGAGCGACGAGGTGTCGGCCATGGCTGAACCGCGCATTGTGGTGTTGGGGGCAGGCCCTGCGGGTGCGGCCACGGCCATTGGCCTGCGGCGGCTGGGTTATGCGGTGACGGTGGTGTCCGAGTGGCGCCGGTTCGCGGCGGTCGAAGGGGTTTCGCAGCGGGTGCTGGACGGGCTGCGCCATGCCGGCCTTGGCGGGGCGTTGCGCCAGGCGGCGATGCCGGCGACTCGGCAAGTGCACTGGAACGGCCAGCAACTGCACCTGAACCAAGAGTTTCTGCTGGATCGGCAAAGGTTTGACCGGGCGCTGCGCGACGACCTTCAGTGCGCGGGTGTGAGCGTGGTCGAGGGACGGGTGCGTGAGGTGGTTCGCGAAGTCGGTCATGGTATTCGCCTGGACGACGGGCAGATACTGCAGGCCGATTTCCTGGTCGAAGCCCGAGGCCGCCAAGCCCCGTTGGCCGCCGACCGCCTGCGCGGGCCGGAGACGGTCAGCTTGCTGAATGCCTGGCAGGCCGCCCCCGGGGGGCCCGCGTCGGCGGTGGAGAGCCTGGCGGATGGCTGGGCGTGGATGGCGCGCCTGGAAGACGGCCGCTGCTACTGGCAAGTCACCTTGGACGCGGCCGGGCTGCCGGGCAAGGCCGGCTTGGCGGATTACTGTGCGGCGCGGCGAGCCGGCAGCGTGCTGGTGGCCGAGCTGTTCGATGCCAGGGCCTTGGCGCCGGCAGAGGTGCATGCGCGCAGCAGCACCGCGATTCTGGCCGGTGAGTGCGTCGGGCAGGACTGGATACGCGTGGGCGATGCTGCGATGGCCGTTGACCCACTATCGGGTAACGGGATCTTCCAGTCGTTGTCTTCGGCGCTGCAGGCACCGGTGGTGATCAATACCTTGCTGCGCAGGCCCGAGCGGGCCGGGTTGGCGCGGCAGTTTCACCAGCAGCGGATCGAACAGCTGTTTTTGCGTTTTGCCCGGATCGGGCGGGATTTTTATGGGCAAGAACAGGGGCGGGTGGGGCAGCCGTTCTGGGCGCGGCGGCAGGGTTGGCCGGACATGCAGGCATTGCACGTGGCGGCGGACTGGAGCGCGGTGAAGGTCGAGCGGCGACCGGTGTTGCGTGACGGGCTGGTGGATGAGGCCGAGGTGGTGGTGACGGCGGATCAGCCGTTGGGGGTGTGGCATTTGCAGGGGGTGGAGCTGGCGCCGGTGGTGCGGGCGCTGCGTAGCGGCCGACCTCTCGAGGCAGTGTTGTCAGGCCTGCCAGGGGAGCAGCAGATGATGGTGCGGCGGTGGTTGTTGGAGCAGGGCTTGGTTTGAGATTGCCGGGGCCGCTTTGCGGCCTTTCGCGACACAAGGCCGCTCCCACAGGTCTGCACAAACCTTGATGGGAGCGCTGTACCTGTGGGAGCGGCCTTGTGTCGCGATGGGCTGCGCAGCAGCCCCAGGATTTCGAATCAGAAGAAAGTCCCGACGATCAGCTGCATATAGGTGCCGGTATCCCGCCCACCCAGCTGCGTCCCACCATTGGCTGCGCTGCGTTCCGGTTTGTAGAACCCTACCAGCGGGCTGATCAGCAGGTGGTCGTTGACCATCCATTCCACATACAGGTCCAGCTCCCGCCCGCCCAGGTTGCCCTGGTCGGTGTCCAGCGTATCGAAGTCGAAGTACAGCGCGCCGACGGTCAGGTTGTCCCGTGGCTTGCCCTTCAGTGCCACGTGGTGCACCTGGCTGTTGCTGTTGAACGGCCCGGCATAGTTGGCTGCCACTTCACCCTGGAACCAGGTGCCATAGCCACGGCTCAGGCCATAGAACAGCGGGTCGAAGTCTTCGGAAAAGCGGCTGTAGCGGTAGGTAGCGGTGGGTGACCAGGGCAGTTCGGAGAAGGTCCAGTTGCCTTCCAGGTACCAGGCGTTCTCCCGCCCGCCGGTTTTGTCCTGGGTCACGTACTCGGCGGCCAGCTCCAGGTCTTTCACCCCCAGGTTGCCACGCCCGCGCAGGCTGGCGGTGTCCATGCCGTCGCGATGTTCCAGGCCCATGATCTGCGCGTAGCGGTGGTCCACGTCGAGGCCGCGGATCCAGCTCAGGCCGACGGTGCCGGCGTCGGCGACGTGCTCCAGGTTGGCCACCGCCAGTGAGGTGTCGGCCTGGTAGTGGTTGTCGGACTTCAGCCACATCAGGTCGCTGCGCCAGCCTTGCTTGCCGCCAAGGCGCAGCACGGCGGTGCGGTCGAAGGCCTTGCGTGCGGCCAGGTAGTAGGCGCCGCCGCGGTCGAAGTTGGCGCCCAGGTCGACCTTGCCCAGGTTCACCGGGTCGCCCTGGATCAGGAAGCCGTCGCCCAGGGTCACCACCTGGCGGCCGCCGGAAATGTCCACGCCGTCTTCGCCCAGCGCCGGGAACAGGTTGGCCGAGCGCCAGCCCAGGTACAGGTCTTCGATGGCGGTGCGGCGCTCGTCACCCAGGGTCAGGCCGGCGGCATCGCCGTCGCCCCAGGTGGCGGAACTGAGCAGGTTGAAGGCGCCGTAGAGCGCACCGCTGTCGGCCAGGGCCTGGCTGCCGCTGAGGCCATACTTGACGTAGCCTTCCTGCCAGGCGGTACTGCCGGGCTTGCGGTTGCCGGCCAGGTTGAAGCTTTCGTCGCTGTGGAAGGCGCCGAACAGGGCTTCGAGGTCGGCGTTGAGGGTGGTGCCGTCGTGGTTGTACAGCTCGTAGGCCTGGGTGATGGGGGCGGCGAACAGCAGGGCCAATGTGCAGGCGAGTTTGTGCCTCATGGTGTGCTCCATGTTTTTGTTGTTGTTCTCGGGTTGCCTGTGCCGGCCTCTTCGCGGGTGAACCCGCTCCCACAAGGACCCCACAGTGTTCAGGCCTGTGATGATCCTGTAGGAGCGGGTTTACCCGCGAAAGGGCCGGTACAGGAAAATGATCAGAGCTTGATCAACACCGATTTCAGCTCGGTGTAGTGCTCAATGGCAGCCGCCCCCATCTCACGGCCGACGCCGGACATCTTGTAGCCGCCAAACGGCAAGGCAGGGTCGAGGGCGCTGTGGCAGTTGACCCACACCGACCCCGACTTGATGCGCGGGATCATCCGGTGCACGGCGGCCAGGTCGTTGGACCAGATGCTCGCACCCAGGCCATAGGGGTTGTCGTTGGCCATGCCGACCACTTCGTCGATGTCATCGAATGGCATCGCCACCAGCACCGGCCCGAAGATCTCTTCCTGTACCAGGCGGTGGCGCTGGTCGACATCGACGATCACCGTCGGCTTGACGAAGTAGCCAGGCCCGAAGCCTTCGCCACCACAGGCGATGGTCGCGCCCAGCTCGCGGCCAAGCTCGATGTAGCCGGTGACGCGGTCCTGCTGCTTGGCCGAGATCAGCGGGCCCATCTGCACCGCAGGGTCCAGGCCGCTGCCCAGCTTCATGCCGTTGGCGATGCCGGCGATGTCGGCCACCACGTTGTCGAAGTGCTTGCGGTGCACGTACAGGCGGGACCCGGCGCAGCACACCTGGCCCTGGTTGAAGAAGATCGCCGTGGCGGCGCCGGCGGCGGCTTCCTGCAGGTTGGCGTCGGGCATGACGATGGTCGGCGACTTGCCGCCGAGTTCCAAGGTGACGCGGGTCATGTTGTCCATGGCCGCCTTGCCGATCAGCTTGCCAACCTCGGTGGAGCCGGTGAAGGTCAGCTTGTCCACGCCGGGGTGGCGGCTGAGTGCGGCGCCGGCGTTCAGGCCGGTGCCGGTGACCACGTTGAACACGCCCGCCGGGTAGCCGGCTTCGTCCACCAGTTCAGCCAGCCTGAGCACGCTCAGCGGTGTTTCGTCTGCGGGCTTGAGCACGACGGTGCAACCGGTAGCCAGGGCCGGGCCGAGCTTCCAGCAGGCCAGCAGCAACGGGAAGTTCCAGGCGACGATGGCGCCGACCACGCCCACTGCCTCGCGCCGCACGAAACCATGGAACTGGTCGTTGGGCATCAACGGCATCGAGGCTTCGACGGTGCTACCCTCGATCTTGGTGGCCCAGCCGGCCATGTAGCGCAGGAAGTCGATGGCCAGTTGCACGTCCATTACCTGGGCAACGGCGGCACTCTTGCCGTTGTTCAGGCATTCCAGTTCGGCCAGCTGTCGGGCATCGCGCTCCATCAGGTCGGCCAGGCGCCACAGCAGGTTCTGCCGTTCGCGCGGGCGCAGACGGCTCCACGGCGAATCATCGAAGGCCTGGCGAGCGGCGCGCACCGCGCGGTCGACATCTTCGGCCTCGGCGGCGGGCACTTCACCCAGTACCTCGCCAGTGGCCGGGTTGCGGAACGACAGGGTGCGACCGCTGGCGGCGTCCTGCCAGTCGGCGCCGATGCGCATCTTCAGCTTGCGTTCGAGAAAGGCGCGGGTGGCGGGCAGGATGGGCAGTTCGGAAAGCATGGGACGGTGCCTCTTGTCATTGGATGTGACGGGTAGAGGCGCAATGGGCGTGCCAAGGTCGGTAGATGGCCGCAAGCCGTTGAACGGGTTGGGTTTTGTCCTGCTGCAAGGTTGAGCTTGCAGGGTTGCGCTGTTGCACATTGAGACGGTGTGAGACGTTGGTGAAACAGTGGGTTCAAGGGCCTCTTCGCGGGTAAACCCGCTCCCACAGATATAGTCTTGCCTGTGAGCTGGCACCGTCCTTGTGGGAGCGGGTTTACCCGCGAATGGCCTGCATGGCAGGCGCTGTCTCAGGATGAAACACCCTGTCGCGAAATGGCACGCTGCAATTGGCCATACCTGCTGCTGCCCAAAGCCCGAAAACCGGCTAAAAGGTTGACAGAAAACGCTTTTACAGCACCTGGCACAGTTCCTGTATCGCAACCGTCACATGCACACCTGCTGTACCAAAGCGTGCGAAAACGATAAGAACAACAACCGTGGAGGTCTGACCTTGAAGACGACTCGACTCCGGCGGCATGCGGGCAAACTGGCGCTGGTCGCCGCCGCGCTGCTGAGCACCCAGGCCATGGCGGCCGAGCAGGGCCCGAGCCTGTTGCAGAACAAGTGCATGGGGTGCCATATCCCCGAAGGCAACGACACCTACAGCCGTATCAGCCACCAGCGCAAGACGCCGGAAGGCTGGCTGATGAGCATCGCCCGCATGCAGGTGATGCACGGCCTGCAGATCAGCGACGACGATCGCCGCACCTTGGTCAAGTACCTGGCCGACAGGCAGGGCCTGGCGCCCAGCGAAACCGATGGTGTGCGTTATGCCATGGAGCGCCGGCTGAACACCGTCGAGCAGTTCGACACCCAGCTCAGCGAAACCTGTGGCCGCTGCCACTCCGGTGCTCGCGTCGCCTTGCAGCGGCGCCCGGCCAAGGAATGGGAGCACCTGGTCAACTTCCATCTCGGCCAGTGGCCGTCCCTCGAATACCAGGCCCAGGCGCGTGACCGCGACTGGCTGCCGATCGCCCTGCAACAAGTGGTGCCGGACCTGGCCAAGCGCTACCCGCTGGAAAGCGCGGCGTGGGCCGAATGGCAGAAGGCCAGGCCCAAGGCCGATGCGCTGCCGGGTCAGTGGGCATTCAGCGGCCACATGCTGGCCAAGGGCGATGTGCGCGGGGTGATGAGCGTCACGCCTGACCAGGGCGACACCTTCAAGGTCGAGGTCAAGGGCGCTTATGCCGACGGCACACCGTTCAATGGCAGCGGTTCGGCGATCCTTTACAACGGCTATGAATGGCGTGGCAACGTCAAGGTCGGCGACGCCAACCTGCGCCAGGTGTTCGCCGCGCTGGATGGCGAAATGAAGGGCCGCATGTTCGAGGCCGAGCACGACGAGCGTGGCCTGGACTTCACCGCGGTGAAGGAGGGCAAGGCGCGCCTGCTGGCGGTACAGCCGGCATTCATCAAGGCCGGTGGCGAAAGCGAGATCACCCTGGTCGGCAGCGGCCTGGCCGGCAAACCGGACCTGGGCGCTGGCGTGGAAGTGACCGAGGTGCTGGAGCAGACCCCGACCCTGGTACGGGTGAAGGCCCGCGCCGCGGCCGATGCCAAGCCTGGCCAGCGCGAAGTCGCCGTAGGGACGCTCAAGGGCGTCAACCTGGCGGTGTACGACAAGGTCGAGGAAGTGAAAGTGGTGCCGGCGTTCTCCATCGCCCGCATCGGCGAAAACGGCGCCTCGGTGCCCAAGGTGCAGGGCCGCTTCGAGGCCGAAGCCTGGGGCAAGGACGCCAATGGCCAGCCGCTGCGCATCGGCTACCTGCCGGCCAGCTGGAAGGTCGAGCCGTTCAACGAGCGTGCGGTCGAGGACGAAGACGTCAAGTTCGCCGGGAAAATGCAGGCCGATGGCGTGTTCGTGCCAGGCGGTGCTGGCCCCAACCCCGAGCGCAAGATGATGACCAACAACGCCGGCAACCTGAAGGTCGTCGCCACGCTGGCCGACGGTGGCCAGACTGGCGAAGGGCACATGATCGTCACCGTACAGCGCTGGAACAACCCGCCGCTGCCGTAACGGCAGGTGGCTTACGGTTTTCCAACGCATCGATTATCGGGAGGTCGCCATGGGCGCGCTACTGAACCTGGTCGAACGCAACCTGCATGAAGTGCAGGTCGACGCCGACCGCATGCTGTTCCATATCCCCAGCAGTTCGCTGTTCACCGCCGACGCGGTGACCGGCGGCATCATCGACACCCTGCGCCAGCAAGGCTGCTCGGCCGAGGAGCTGATGCAGCGCCTTGGCCAGCAGTTTGCCGGCAGCGATATCCAGGACACCCTGCGCGAGCTGATCGCGCTGGAGCTGGTCAGCGACGGCTCGCCGCTGACCCCGGAAATCGCCCTCAAGCAGGTTGAGCGCACGGCGCTGAACACCGTGGTGCTCAACGTCAACACCGGCTGCAACCTCAGCTGCACCTACTGCTACAAGGAAGACCTGGACAAACCGTCCGCGGGCAAGAAGATGAGTACCGCCACTGCCGAGGCTTCGGTGGAGATGCTGCTCAAGGAGTCGCCCGACGAGCAGCGTTACAGCGTGGTGTTCTTCGGTGGCGAGCCGCTGTCCAATCGCCCATTGATCGAGCACATGGTCGCCTACTGCGAGCGGCGCTTCGCCGAGGCGGGCAAGCAGGTGGAGTTCATCATGACCACCAATGCCACCTTGCTCACCGAAGAGATCATCGACTGGCTCAATGCCCACCGCTTCGGCCTGTCGATCAGCATCGACGGCCCCAAGACCGTGCACGACCGCAACCGCATCACCGTGGGCGGGCAGGGCACCTATGACGTGGTGCGGCGCAAGGTCGACATGCTGCTGTCGCGCTACCACAGCCGCCCGGTGGGCGCGCGGGTCACGCTGACCCGTGGCATCACCGACGTCGAGACCATCTGGAACCACCTGTTCAATGAACTGGGCTTCGCTGAAGTCGGCTTTGCCCCGGTCACCTCCGGTGACATGGCCAACTTCAACCTCACCGGCGAAGAACTGGTGCAGGTGTTCGCCAACATGAAGGCGCTGGGTCGCAAGTACCTGGAGGCGGCGCTGGAGCACCGCAACATTGGCTTCTCCAACCTGCACCAGCTGATCACCGACATCCACGAAGGCCACAAGAAGGCCCTGCCGTGCGGCGCCGGGCTGAAAATGCTGGCAGTGGACCACGAGGGCGAGCTGAACCTGTGCCACCGCTTCACCGGCTCCAGCCTGCCGACCTTCGGCAATGTGCACCAGGGCGTGAAGCAGGCACAGCTCAACGACTTCCTGTCGCAGCGCCTGGACCGCAGCAACACCGGCTGCGAGAGCTGCCGCATCCGCAACCTGTGCTCCGGCGGCTGCTACCACGAAAGCTATGCCCGCTATGGCGACCCGCAGCACCCGACCTACCACTATTGCGAACTGATGCGCGACTGGGTCGACTTCGGCATCGAAGTCTACAGCCGCATCATGGCCGCCAACCCGGCCTTCATCGATCGCTACATCACCCCGCGGAAGGCGCACTGACATGAAGCACTTGAAGCCCCTGAACAACAAGGCGCGCATCCTCGAGCAGGCCGCCGCCGAAGACCGCGTCGAAGAAGTCATGGCCATGAGCGCAGTGGCGGGCTGCACCGCCACTACCGACCCGGGCTGGGAAGTGGACGCCTTTGGTGGCGTGAGCTCGCTGTGCCAGCCGATGGAGGCCGACCTGTATGGCTGCTCCGACCCTTGCTGGTGGCCGGCCCAGGTGCCGGACATGATGAGCACCTACCAGGACTGGAACGCCCAGGCGAGCAACTCTGCTGAAGACTGGCGCAACCTCGGCACCGTGTTCCCGAAAGACAAGTGACCGGCCCAACAAGAATGACAAGGGGAAACCGCATGAAAGCTGGACGCTGCGCGTCACTCGCGCTCACCATCGCCGCCACGGCCTGTGCCGGGCTGGTACAGGCCGCCGCCACCGGGCCGGCGCTGAAGGCTGGCCACGAATACATGATCGTGACCAACTACCCGAACAACCTGCACGTGGTCGATGTGGCCAGTGACACGGTGTACAAGAGCTGCGTGATGCCCGACAAGTTCGGCCCAGGCACCGCGATGATGGCGCCCGACAACCGCACCGCCTACGTGCTCAACAACCACTACGGTGATATCTACGGCATCGACCTGGACACCTGCAAGAACACCTTCCACGCCAACCTGTCGAGTGTGCCGGGTGAGGTGGGCCGGTCGATGTACTCGTTCGCCATCAGCCCGGACGGCAAGGAAGTGTACGCCACGGTCAACCCGACCCAGCGCCTGAACGACCACTACGTGGTCAAGCCACCGCGGCTGGAAGTGTTCAGCACCGCCGATGGCCTTGAGGCCAAGCCGGTGCGCACCTTCCCGATGCCGCGCCAGGTGTACCTGATGCGTGCGGCGGACGATGGCAGCCTGTACGTCGCCGGGCCGGACATCTACAAGATGGATGTGAACACCGGCAAGTACACGGTGGCCTTGCCGCTGCGCAACTGGAACCGCAAAGGCTACAGCGCCCCGGACGTGCTGTACTTCTGGCCGCACCAGAGCGCGCGCCATGAATTCTCGATGCTGTACACCATTGCCAGGTTCAAGGATGACAAGCAGGACCCGGCCACCGCCGATCTGCTGTATGGCTACCTGAGCGTCGACCTTAAGACCGGCAAGACCCACACCCAGGAATTTGCCGACCTGACCGAGCTGTACTTCACCGGGCTGCGTTCGCCGAAAGACCCCAACCAGATCTACGGCGTGCTCAACCGCCTGGCCAAGTACGACCTGAAACAGCGCAAGCTGATCAAGGCGGCGAATCTGGACCACACTTACTACTGCGTGGCCTTCGACAAGAAGGGCGACAAGTTGTACCTGGGCGGCACCTTCAACGACCTGGCGGTGTTCAACCCGGATACGCTGGAGAAGGTGAAGAACATCAAGTTGCCGGGTGGCGACATGTCCACCACTACGCCGCAGGTGTTCATCCGTTAAACCGGTGTTGCTTTCTTCGCGGGTAAACCCGCTCCCACAAGGACCTCCACAGGGGCTGAATGTGGTGCGGTCCCTGTGGGAGCGGGTTTACCCGCGAAGAGGCCCGCTCAATCAACACAAGAACAACAAGAGACCGCCCATGCCCCAGCCAAGCTACTCCCAGGGCAACCAGGACAAACCCCTGCTTACCCAGTGCATTGGCGACGCCTTCGACACCACCGTCGCCCGCTTCCCCGACCGTGACGCCCTGGTGGTCCGCCACCAGGCCCTGCGCTACACCTGGCAGCAACTGGCCGAAGCCGTCGACCAGCACGCCCGTGCGCTGATGGCCCTGGGCGTGCAGCCCGGTGATCGCCTCGGTATCTGGGCACCCAACTGCGCAGAATGGTGTATTACCCAGTTCGCCAGCGCCAAGGTGGGCGCGATCCTGGTCAACATCAACCCGGCCTACCGCTCCAGCGAACTGGACTACGCCCTCGGCCAGTCCGGCTGCCGCTGGGTGATCTGCGCCGACGCGTTCAAGACCTCCGACTACCACGGCATGCTGCTGGGCCTGGTCCCGGGCCTGGCCGGTGGCCAGCCGGGCGCCCTGATCTGCGAACGCTTCCCCGAACTGCGCGGTGTGGTCAGCCTGGCCGCCGCGCCACCGCCGGGCTTTCTCGCCTGGCACGACCTGCAGGCCCGTGCCGTGGCCATCAGCCGCGAGGCCCTGGCCGAGCGCCAGGCGCAGCTGCACTGCGACGACCCGATCAATATCCAGTACACCTCGGGCACCACCGGTTTCCCGAAAGGCGCGACCCTCAGCCACAGCAACATCCTCAACAACGGCTACATGGTCGGTGAAAGCCTGGGCCTGACCGAGCATGACCGGCTGGTGGTGCCGGTGCCGCTGTACCACTGCTTTGGCATGGTCATGGCCAACCTCGGCTGCATGACCCACGGCAGCACCCTGATCTACCCCAACGACGCCTTCGACCCGCTGGCCACCCTGCGCGCCGTGGCGGAAGAAAAGGCCACTGCGTTGTATGGCGTGCCAACCATGTTCATCGCCGAGCTGGACCACCCCCAGCGTGGCGAGTTCGACCTCTCGAGCCTGCGCACCGGGATCATGGCCGGCGCCACCTGCCCGATCGAAGTGATGCGCCGGGTGATCGGCGAGATGCACATGGCCGAGGTGCAGATTGCCTACGGCATGACCGAAACCAGCCCGGTGTCGCTGCAGACCGGTGCCAGCGACGACCTGGAGCGCCGCGTGACCAGCGTCGGGCGCACCCAGCCGCGGCTGGAGAACAAGGTGATCGATGCCGACGGCAACACCCTGCCACGTGGCGAGATCGGCGAGCTGTGCACGCGGGGTTACAGCGTGATGCTGGGCTACTGGAACAACCCCAAGGCCACGGCCGAGAGCATCGATGAGGACGGCTGGATGCACACTGGCGACCTGGCGGTGATGGACGAGCAGGGCTATGTGCGTATTGTCGGGCGCAGCAAGGACATGATCATTCGTGGCGGCGAGAACATCTACCCGCGCGAGCTGGAGGAGTTCTTCTTCACCCACCCGGCGGTGGCCGATGTGCAGGTGATTGGCGTGCCGTGCAGCAAGTACGGCGAAGCGATCGTGGCCTGGGTGCGGTTGCATCCGGGGCATACGGCCAGTGCGGAGGAACTGCGCGATTGGGCGAAGGCGCGAATCGCACACTTCAAGGTGCCCCGGTACTTCCGCTTTGTCGATGAGTTCCCGATGACGGTGACCGGCAAGGTGCAGAAGTTCCGCATGCGCGAGATCAGTGTCGAGGAGCTGTCTGCCGGGTGATGTGTCGCCTGTGCTGGCCTCTTCGCGGGTAAACCCGCTCCCACAGGTTCTTCACTGCCCTTGAGACCTGTGTAGTACCTGTGGGAGCGGGTTTACCCGCGAAGAGGCCGGCACAGGCAGTAGATGATTTCAGCCTTGCAGCAACTCCGGGCTGTTGAAGTTGCTCAACCTGCGATCATCGTCGGCACATTCCAGCCCCTGCACCGCCACGCGCAGCAGGGCCTTCTGCAAACTCCGCTCACCCGCCGCCCAGGCTTGTTCCAGCACCGGCAACACCCGGCGTGGCAGCACGCTGAACATCGGCTGCCAGTACCCACCCTGGCGCACCATGGCCGCACTGTCACTGGTCACCGCCAGCCGCAGCAGGTCCTCGATCAACCCCCGGTCAACCAGCGGCGCATCACAGGCCAGCAGCAACACCCATTCATGCCGCGCCACCTTGAGCCCGGCTATCACCCCTGCCAACGGCCCGGGGTAGTCCGCCTCGGCATCGCCCACCAACTGGTTGGCATAGGCCCGGTAGGCATCCTGGTTGCGGTTGCACGAAATTACCAAATCATCGCTGAGCGGCCGTACCACGCGCTGCACATGCGCCACCAGCGGTTCGCCCTGCCAGTCGATCAGGCCCTTGTCACGGCCGCCCATGCGCTGGCCGCGGCCACCGGCCAGAATGAGGATGGAGCACGAGGGAAGGGCGTCAGGCATGAAAAAGGGTTCCGGGCAGTCATTGCCGGGAACCCTCCCATTTCACGCGGGGCTTGTCCAGTCAGCTGTCGCTGGTCACGGCCTGCGTGTCGGCATTACCCGCCTGGCGCCGCCCGGCAAGGCGCATCACCACCACGAAGAACACCGGCACGAACACCACCGCCAGGGTGGCGCTGAGCATGCCGCCGATCACCCCGGTGCCGATTGCCTGCTGGCTGGCCGAGCTGGCGCCGCTGGCAATGGCCAGCGGTACCACGCCCAGGATGAACGCCAGCGAGGTCATCACGATCGGCCGCAAGCGCAGGCGCGCGGCCTGCACGGCAGCGTCGGCGGCATCGACGCCCTGGTCGACCAGGCTCTTGGCGAACTCGATGATCAGAATGGCATTCTTCGCCGACAGGCCGATCAGGGTGATCAGGCCGACCTTGAAGAACACGTCGTTGGGCATGCCGCGCAGGGTCACCGCCAGCACCGCACCGAGCACGCCCAGCGGTACTACCAGCAGTACTGCGGTGGGGATCGACCAGCTTTCGTACAGCGCTGCCAGGCACAGGAACACCACCAGCAATGACAGCGCCATCAGCATCGGAGCCTGGCTGCCGGACAGCCGCTCCTGCAGCGACAGGCCAGTCCATTCCAGGCCGGCGCCGGCCGGCAGCTGGGCCACCAGGCGTTCGATTTCGGCCATGGCTTCGCCCGAACTGTAGCCGGCCGCCGGCTCGCCCGAGATCGACACCGCCGGGTAGCCGTTGTAGCGGGTCAGCTGCACCGGGCCGCTGACCCACCTGGCCTGGACGAAGGCGCCCAGCGGCACCATCTTGCCGCTGTCGTTGCGCACGTGGATCTTCAGCAGGTCTTCGACCTGGCTGCGCTGGTCGCCTTCGGCCTGCACCACCACCCGCTGCATGCGGCCCTGGTTGGGGAAGTCGTTGACGTAGCTGGAGCCCACGGCCACGTCCAGCACAGAGCCGATATCGGCAAACGATACGCCCAGGGCATTGGCCTGGCGGCGGTCGATTTCCAGCTGCACCTGCGGGCTTTCCGCCAGCGAAGCTTCGCGCACGTTGGTCAGCACCTTGCTCTTGCCGGCGTTGGCCAGCAGTTCGTCGCGCGCGGCCATAAGCTCGGCGTGGCCCATGCCGCCGCGGTCCTGCAGGCGGAACTCGAAGCCGGTCGACTCGCCAAGGCCGTCGATCGGCGGTGGCAGCACGGCGTAGGCTACGGCGTCCTTGAGCTGGGTGAAAGCCATGGTCGCGCGGTCGGCGATCGACTGGGCGCTGTCGTCGGCGCCGCGTTCGGACCAGTCCTTGAGCGTGGTAAAGGCCAGCGCCGCGTTCTGCCCGCTGCCCGAGAAGCTGAAACCCAGGATCAAGGTGGTGTTACCCACGCCCGGCTCTTCGGCGTTTTGCGCCTCGATCTGTGCCGCCACCTGTTCGGTGCGCATGCGGCTGGCCCCGGGCGGCAGCTGGATGTCGGTGATGGTGTAGCCCTGGTCTTCGGTGGGCAGGAACGCGGTGGGCAGTTGGCTGAAGCCGTAGCCCAGCACCGCCAGCAGCACCGCATATACCAGCAGGTAGCGGCCGCTGCGCTTGAGCGCCTGCACGACCCAGCGCTGGTAGCTGTTGCTCATGCCTTCGAAGCGGCGGTTGAACCAGCCGAAGAAGCCCTTGCGTTCGTGGTGCTCGCCCTTGGCTACCGGCTTGAGCAGGGTGGCGCATAGCGCCGGGGTCAGGCTGAGGGCCAGGAACGCCGAGAACAGGATCGACACTGCCATCGACAGCGAGAACTGCTGGTAGATCACCCCTACCGAGCCTTGCATGAAGGCCATGGGCAAGAATACCGCCACCAGCACCAGGGTAATACCGACGATCGCGCCGCTGATCTGGCCCATGGCCTTGCGCGTGGCCTCCTTGGGCGGCAGGCCTTCCTCGGCCATGATCCGCTCGACGTTTTCCACCACCACGATGGCATCGTCGACCAGGATGCCGATGGCCAGCACCATGCCGAACAGGGTCAGCACATTGACCGAGAAGCCCATGGCCAGCATCACGGCGAAGGTGCCCATCAGGGCCACCGGTACCACCAGGGTCGGGATCAGGGTGTAGCGCAGGTTCTGCAGGAACAGGAACATCACCGCGAACACCAGCAGCATGGCTTCGAACAGGGTGTTGATGACCTGCTCGATCGACACCTTGACGAATGGCGAGGTGTCGTAGGGGATGTCGTACTTGACGCCTTCGGGGAAGTAGCGCGCCAGCTCCTGCATCTTCGCCCGCACCAGGGTGGCGGTTTCCATGGCGTTGGCGCCCGGCGACAGCTGCACGCTGAAGGCGGTGGCCGGCTTGCCGTTCAGGCGCGTGCCGTATTGGTATTCCTGGGCACCGATCTCGACCCGTGCCACATCGCCGATGGTCACCGTGGAACCGTCCGGGTTGGCGCGCAGGACTATCCCGGCGAACTCCTCGGGGGTGCTCAGTTGGCCCTTGACCACCACGTTGGCGGTGATTTCCTGGGTGCCACGGCTGGGCAGGTCACCAATGCTGCCGGGCGCCACCTGGGCGTTCTGCGCGGCGATGGCCTCAGCCACATCGTTGGGCGTTAGGTTGAAGCCGATCAGCTTGCGCGGGTCGATCCAGATGCGCATGGCGCGCTCCGAACCGTACAGCTGGGCCTTGCCGACGCCCTTGAGGCGGCGGATTTCGTCCATCACGTTGCGGGCGAGGATGTCCGACAGGGCGGTTTCGTCGAGCTTGCCGTCTTCGGAGGTGAGGGTGGCCAGCAGCAGGAAGCCGGTGGAGACCTTTTCCACCTGCAGGCCTTGCTGGGTCACCGGGCGCGGCAGGCGCGACTCGACCACCTTCAGGCGGTTCTGCACATCGACCTGGGCCAGGTCCGGGTTGGTACCCGGGGCGAAGGTGGCGGTGATGGTGGCGCTGCCCAGGCTGCTCTGCGATTCGAAGTACAGCAGGTTGTCGGCGCCGTTGAGCTCCTGCTCGATCAGGCTGACCACGCTCTCGTCCATGGTCGCCGCCGAAGCGCCCGGGTACACGGCGTAGATTTCCACCTGCGGCGGGGCCACGTTGGGGTACTGGGCCACCGGCAGCTGCGGGATCGCCAGGGCACCGGCCAGCAGGATGAACAGGGCGACCACCCAGGCGAATACCGGGCGGTCGATGAAGAATTGCGGCATGAATCAGGCCCTCACTGGCCAGTGTGCTGTGCGATGGGCGATGCCCCTGGTGCGTTGTCGACCTGCACCTGGTCACCGGCCTTGACGTGTTGCAGGCCCTCGACCACCACCCGTTCGCCGGGGGCCAGGCCTTCGCTGACGATCCAGCGGTCGCCCTGGGCGCTGCCCAGGACCACCTGGCGGTCGCTGACCCGGGCCTGCGCATCGACCACCAGCACCTTGGGTACGCCGGCGCTGTCGCGCAGGATGGCACGCTGCGGCACGCTCAGGCCCTTGGGTTGCACGGCCTGTTCCAGGCGTACGCGCACGTAGCTGCCGGGCAGCAGGTCGAGGTCCGGGTTGGGGAACTCGCTGCGCAGGGTGATCTGGTTGGTGCTGGGGTCGACGCTGATGTCGGAGAACAGCAGTTTGCCTGGCAGCGGGTAGGTGCTGCCATCGTCCTGGATCAGCGTGGCCCGGGCCTGGCCGTCGCCGACCTGCTGCAGCTCGCCGGCACGCAGGGCGCGGCGCAGGGCGTTGAGCTCGCGGGTCGACTGGGTGACATCGGCGTGGATCGGGTCCAGCTGCTGGATGGTCGCCAGTGGCGTGGTCTCGTTCTGCCCGACCAGCGCACCTTCGGTGACTTGGGCGCGGCCGATACGGCCGGAAATCGGCGCGGTCACGGTGGCGTAGCCGAGGTTGAGCCGGGCGCGCTCCAGCGCGGCCCTGGCCTCGGCCACTGCGGCATCGGCCTGCAGGTAGCTGGCCTTGGCGTTGTCGTATTCCTGGCGGCTGACGGCCTTGTCGTCGACCAGCTCGCGGTAGCGCTGTTCCTGCAGGCGCGCCTGGTACAAGGTGGCCTCGGCCTTGGCCAAGGTGGCGCGGGCGCTGTCATGGTCGGCCTTGAACGGTGCCGGGTCGATCAGGAACAGCACATCGCCCTGCCTGACGTCGCTGCCTTCACGATACACCCGCTTGAGCACCACGCCCGCGACCCGCGCGCGCACTTCGGCGGTGCGCGGCGCCAGGATGCGGCCGCTGAGCTCACTGCTGATGGCCAGTGGCTGCAATTGCAGGGTTTCCACCCGCACTTGCGGGGTGGGGGCCTGTTCTTCCTGTTCGGCGCTGTCGTCGCAGCCGGCCAGGGATAGGCCCAGGAACGCCAGAAGCGCCAATGGGCGCAGGCGTGGGGGGAGGGTAGTAGGCATACGGATCTTCCGATGATGACCCCGGTATGCTACGGCAGGCGTTCCTTGGGTGGCTGTTAATACCTGTAGGACGAGTGTGAAAAAGTGTTAAGAACAATCCTTTCGATCTGTAGGGTTCTATATTCTGCGTATACCTGTACCGACCTCTTCGCGGGTAAACCCGCTCCCACAGGGACCGCACAGCATCTGGAACCTGTGCAGTCCCTGTGGGAGCGGGTTTACCCGCGAAGAGGCCGGCAAGGCCTACCACAACCCAGACTTCCAAGCGCCTATGCCGAATATTTTCCTGGTCGAAGACGACAGCGCCCTGTCCGAGCTGATCGCCAGCTACCTGCAACGCAACGACTTCCATGTCCAGGTGATCGCCCGTGGCGATCATGTGCTGGACGAGTACCGCCGGCAAAAGCCCGACCTTGTCATCCTTGACCTGATGCTGCCGGGCATCGATGGCCTGCAGCTGTGCCGCCTGCTGCGCCAGGAGTCGCAGAGCCTGCCAATCCTGATGCTGACTGCCCGCGACGACAGCCACGACCAGGTCCTGGGCCTGGAAATGGGCGCCGACGACTACGTGACCAAACCCTGCGAGCCGCGTGTGCTGCTGGCCCGCGTGCGCACCTTGCTGCGCCGCAGCAGCGTCAACGAGCCGCGCCTGGACAACGACCTGATCCTGATCGGTGGCCTGCGCATCGACCTGGCCGAGCGCACCGTGAGCTGGCGCGGCGATGAGGTGGAGCTGTCCAGCGGCGAGTACAACCTGCTGGTGGTACTGGCGCGCAATGCCGGCGAGGTGCTGAACCGCGACCGCATCCTGCAGCAACTGCGCGGTATCGAATTCAACGGTACCGACCGCTCGGTGGATGTGGCCATCTCCAAGCTGCGGCGCAAGTTCGACGATAACGCCGGCGAAGCGCGCAAGATCAAGACCGTGTGGGGCAAGGGCTACCTGTTCAGCCGCGTCGAGTGGGAGTGCTGACCGGCCATGCTGAAGATTCTGGTGCGGCTGTACCTGGTGATCATCGTTGCCTATGCCGGTGCGCTGTTGTTCATCCCCGACACCATCGTCGGCCTGTTCCAGGACCGCTTCATGGCCTACAACCTGGACCAGGCCAAGGGCGTGCAGTCGCTGATCGTGCGCCAGTTCCGCCAGGCCCCGCGCGAGCAGTGGCCGGCGGTGGAGCAAGAGCTGGCCAGTGATTTCGCGCCGCTGGAACTGCAGCTGCTGCGCATGGACCAGGCCGACCTGAGCGAGGACGAGCAGGCGCGCCTGGAGCATGGCCTGTACGCCGTGCGCATCGCCGAATGGGGCTACTACGAGACCGTGCTGGCGCCGCTGGACGGGGAATGGCTGGTGCGCCTGCATTCACCACCAGACCCGCTGGATATCAACGTGCTGTCGTGGGGCGTGACCGTACTGATCGGTGCAGCCATGCTCGGTTGCCTGCTGCTGTGGGTTTGGCCGCACTGGCGCGACCTGGAGCGCCTGAAGGAAACCGCCCGGCGCCTTGGCCAGGGGCAGATGTCTGAGCGTACGCACATCTCGCCGCACTCCAACATCGGTGAGCTGGCCGGGGTGTTCGACACCATGGCCAGTGACCTGGAGCGCCATGTCAACCAGCAGCGCGAGCTGCTCAATGCGGTGTCGCACGAGTTGCGCACGCCGCTGACCCGTCTGGATTTCGGCCTGGTGCTGCTGTTCGACGAGGTACCGCCGGCCAGCCGCAAGCGCTTGCTGGAGCTGGTGGGGCATGTGCGTGAGCTGGATGAGCTGGTGCTGGAGCTGTTGTCCTACAGCCGGTTGTACAACGCCGACCAGGCACGCGAGCGGGTCGAGGTGTCGTTGCTGGAGCTGGTCGATAGCGTGCTCGGCGGCTTTGCCGAGGAACTCGATGGCCGGGGTATCCAGTGGGAGGTGCGCGCCGAGGGAGACTTGCCGCGTTTTGTACTGGACCCACGGCTGACGGCACGGGCGGTGCAGAACCTGGTGCGCAATGCCATGCGTTACTGCGACGAGAGCCTGTTGCTGCGCTTGCGCCTGGAGGACGATGGCGCCTGCCTGTTGACAGTGGAGGATGACGGGATCGGTATTCCGGTGGAGGAGCGCGAGCGGATTTTCCAGCCGTTCTACCGCCTGGACCGTAGCCGTGACCGCAATACCGGCGGGTTTGGCCTGGGCCTGGCGATCAGTCGGCGGGCGATCGAGGGGCAAGGTGGGACCTTGACCGTGGCGCAGTCAGCGCTGGGTGGGGCGCAGTTCCGCATTCGTTTGCCTGCCGGTTGATGGATTGCCTGTGCCGGCCTCTTCGCGGGTAAACCCGCTCCCACAAGGACCGCACAGATTTCAAACACTGTAGAGAACCTGTGGGAGCGGGTTTACCCGCGAAAGGGCCGGGCCTGCTAATCACTTTCTGCCAGCCGAGCAGACCACAGCACAAACCGGTCCTTGCCACTGTGCTTGGCCGCGTACAACGCCTGGTCGGCACGCACCAGCGCCGTGGTCAGGCTGTCGCCCTGGCCCACCCGGGCCAGGCCGATGCTGACAGTCACCGGGTGCTCGCCAACGTCTTCGCGCACCCGTTGGCACAGCGCCGCCACCCGTTGCTCGGCGCCTTGCTGGTCCAGCCCCTGGAAAAAGATCGCGAATTCCTCACCGCCCAGGCGGGCAAACGTGTAATCGGCCATGCTCGCCTTGATATGCAGGGCCACGCGCTTGAGCACTTCATCGCCCACGTCATGGCCGAAACGGTCATTCACCCGTTTGAAGTTGTCGATGTCGATCATCGCCAGGTACTGATCGGCGGTGGCCAGGCGCAGTTGGCGGTCGGCCTGGGCCATGAACGAACGGCGGTTGGGAATTTCGGTCAGGGCATCGACATAGGCCTGGTCCAGCAGCACCTTGGAAAGATAGAAGTTATGCAGCTTGGCCTTGCGCATCTGCAGGTAGCTGTAGATGACCAGGCCGCTGAGGAATACCGCATAGCTGATCAGCATGGCGCCTTCGAGTTCGTCCGGCCCGATACGGGTGTGGTAGAACGGATTGAGCACCACCCAGGTGATGGCCATGGCGCAGAAGAACGACCAGCGCCGCACCGGTAGCACCGACACGGCATACAGCACGGTGGAGACCCCGAGCACCAGCCACACCGGGCGCAGGGCTACCGGAATGCCTTCGATCACCAGTCGCATACCCAAGGTGATGGCGGTGATGAACAGCAGGTTGAGCACATCGAAGTGATGGCTGCGCCGGGTGAACCGCAGCACCACGGTGAGGCTGCCGAGCAGGGCGATGAACAGGCCGGACAGCCAGGTGATACCCTGGCCGCCGAGGAAGCTGACGATCAGGTCGAAGACCAGCCAGATCAGGATGCTGAGGCAGAACACCAGCAGGCAGAACGGGCGCATGGCCTCGAATTCGTGCTGGCGAAACTCGGCGCGCAGGGCGGCGGGGGCGACCTGCTTGCGCACGTGGGTTTCGATGGTCTTGAACATCGGGGGGCTCCTGGGAGTACAGCATGACCAGGCCCGGCCCATTCGCGGGTGAACCCGCTCCCACAGAGACCGCACAGATTTTCAACCCTGTGGGGGACCTGTGGGAGCGGGTTTACCCGCGAAGAGGTCGGTACTGGAGACTCAATTCTTGGGCAGAACACCCAGGGCCCAAGGCCGGTAACGCAGGTCGAACACCGCCTCGGCATGGCACCCGCCGCCCAGCTTCGGCTGGGCAGGCTCGGCCCGAAACGCCTGCCCTGGCGCGCTCACCTGGCGGAACGCCTCGCGCACCACGCCCACCCGGCACGGCAAGGCCTGCTCGTAGCCCTGGCGCACCAGCGCGGGCAAGCGCCCGGTCCCGGTGCCATCCTGCCACCACACAGTCAAGCCCAACCCGGCCAGTTGATCCAGCCATGCGGCATTGGCCCGCGGTGAAAGTTTTCCGGCGCTGAAAGCGCTGATATGCAAAGGCTTGTCCAGTTGCCGGTTGAAGGCCTGCAGCTGGCTGTTCAGGGCATCACGGCGCTCGGTCTCGCGAAAATGATGATCGTCCAGTTCCAGGGGCAGGTACCAGCCGTCCACCGGCAACTGCCACGCCTGGCGCAGTTGCCGGTACTGGCTGAGCGAGCGCCCCAACTGCGCCTTCCAGTAACTGTTCAGGCCTTCACCATCCAGTTCGTCGAGACGTTGGTAATAGGCCGGGTCCATGTACAGCCCCAGCACCAGTTGCAGGCCCTGGGCACGCGCGCTGCGCAGGCTGTCGGCCAGCCAGCCCTGGGCACCACCGAAATCGCTGTCGCCGTAGGCGCTCCACTGCACGATCAGGGTCTTGCCGCCCTGGGCCACGGTGGCGCGCCACAGTTGCTGCCACTGGGCGGGGGTGACATTGGCGTCGCGGTTCAGGGGTTGGTAGAACAGGCGCTGGTCGGCGCTGGCTGGCAGGCACAGGGCAAGCAGGCAGAGGGCCAGGAACGTACGCATCAGAAGGTCATCTCCGCACCGACCAGCACGCCGTTGGCGCGCTCGTATAGATTGCCGCCCAGCGACTGCTGGTATTCGGCACGCACTTTCAGCGAACCGCGGTAGGCGTTGTAGCGGTCGTCATCGAACCACCATTGCCAGCGCACACCAACCCCGGCCCGGGCGTCCTGGCGCCAGTCGTTGCTCGGGTCCTGGCTGGAAAACTCGACAAAGCCATAGGGCATGATGGTTTGCGGCGAGCTGCCCGGCAGTTTCCAGGCGTGGCCCTGCTGGTAGCGCGACAGCCAGGCGTGGTCGCCGGCACGGGTCCACCAGGCGGCGTCGAGGTAGAGGAAGCGCTCGTTCCAATCGTCTTCATCGACCCGCCAGTCGTTGCGCCAGTCGCCCTGGTCGAGGAACGAGGCGGTGGCACGCAACAGCAGGTCGTTGCTCGATTCGGCGTGGTGACGCAGGTCGCCCCAGTTGCCGCCGACCTTGGCCGGGCTCAGCAGCTGGCCCAGGCTCAGCCCGCGGTAGTGTTCCTCGTCGATCTGGCGCTGGTGGTACAGCTCGGCATACAGGTTGAGGTTGGCCTGGCCGAATGGCTTGTAGCGCAGGCCGACGCCCGTACCCATGCTTTGCGCATAGTCGGTGCGGCTTTGGCCACCGAACAGCACGCGGCCATAAACCGACAGGGTGCTGCCGTTGCGGCTGGGCTCTTCGCCCAGGGCATGGTCCCACATGGCCAGTTGCACGTTCTGCGATTGCGCGCGGCGCGAAGTGCCGGTGCGCTGGCCATTGTCGAGGAACTTGTCGTTGGTCGAGGTGCCGGCCGGCGACCAGGTGCTGGCCAGGGTGATGGTGTCGCGCCGTGACAGTGTTTCGTGGGCGCGGCGCTGGCGGTACTTGCGAGCCTCCAGGCTGCCGTATTCGTCGTCGCCGTCGACCAGGTCCTGCTCCACATCGAGAATGCGGCGCAGTTCGCGGCGCGCCGAAGCGCTGTCTTCAGCTTCGTCGTAGCGCAGGGCCAGGGTTTCGCCGAGGCGGTAGTCCTCGGGGAAGTCGCGGGTGGCGCGCTCCAGGTAGGGGATCGATTGGCGGCGCTGGGCCTTGTCCGTCGAGCCGGCCAGGCGCATGCCGTAGTCGGCGCGGTAGCGTGGCTGGTCGGGGGCCAGGCGCACGGCTTCGGCCAGCCAGGCGCTGCTCTGGGCGCTGTCGCCAGCCAGTTGCGCGGTGCTGGAGGCGGCATAGTAATGGTCGGCCCGCGGGTTGTGCGCCAGGGCCTGGCGCTGGAAGCCCAGCGCCGCCTGGTAATCGCCTTGGCGCTGGGCGATGGCAGCACCGAGGGCCCAGTCGTCGGCGCTGTCGTGCGCGGCGGCGTCCCAGTAGCGCCGGGCTGCTTGTGCGTCGCCAGCGTTCAGCGCGCCACTGGCGGCGGTGAGGCGGGCGTTGTCGGTCCAGGCGCTGTCCGGCTGGGTGCGCCAGATGGGCAGGGCCGCTTCGGAGTCGCCTGCGGCTTCCAGGGCATAGGCCAGGGGCAAGCGACTGCCGCTGTCGCCCAGGCGCTCGGCGGCCTGGTAGTAGACCACCGCTGCGCCTGGCTGGTCGGGCATGGCGCAACGGCCCAGGGCGCGGTACTGGCCAGGCTCGCTCGGGGTGGCCGGTACGGCCTGGCGCACGGCATCGCATTGGCCAGCCTCGGCCAGGCGGCCGAGCAGCTGGGCACGAGTACCGGCATCGACGCGGGGCATCAGGCCGAGCATGCGGCGGCTGTCCAGCGGCCCGTCGTTACGCGCATAGAGGTTGCCAAGGCGCTGCAGCAGCGACGGTGCAAGGCGGCCCTGGTGGCGGTCGTAGGCCTGCTCCAGCAGTTGCCGGGCGTGTTCGCCATGGCCCTGTTGGGCCAGCAGGAAGGTGGCTTGCTCCAGTGCGGCCATATCGCCGCTCTGCCGATAGCGTTGCTCCCATTCGGCAGCGGTGCGTGGTTGCGGCGGCTGGGGCGGGTCGCCGTACAGACGTTGCTTGAGCACGGCGTAGGCCCTGGGGTCGCTGCTGGCGGTGCAGCCTTTGAACTGCTCACGCGCCAGCTCTGGGTCGCGACGCGACAGCCAGTCGACGGTTTCCAGGCAGGGCCGTTGCAGTTCGTTGCTCAGGCGCTGTACCAGCGGCGCGTCGTCGCCTTGGCGGGCCAGTTCCAACAGTTGCTGGCGCTGGTCGGGCTGGTTCAACTGCTCATCCGGCAGTGCTTGCAGCCAGCGCTTGGCCTGTTGGTTGTGGCCGACGGCGATGGCGCGGTTGGCCATGGCCAGGCGGGCCTGGTTGGCTGCTTCGGGGGAAGGGGCGCTGGGCAGCAGCGCGTTCAGCCCTTGTTCATCCACCTGCTGGATGTAGGCATTGGCCAGGCGTTGCCAGTCTTGCGCAGGCAGTTGGCCTTGGTCGGCCAGGGGCTGCAGCTGTTCGATGGTTTCCTTCCAGTTGCGCAGCTGTTCGGCGAAGTTGGCCCGGGCCAGGCGCAGCACTTGGCCATCGCCCTTTGGCGGCAGCTGGTTGAGCCAGTCCAGCGCCTTGGCGGCGCCGCCGAACTTGGCCAGGCTCAGGCTGTAGGCCTGCCACAGGCGCACCCGGTGAGTGCCGTCGCTGCTGGCCAGCCATTGTTCCACCTGGCTGGCCGGCGGCGGGTCCTGTTCGATCCAGGCCAGGCGCAGTTCAAGCAGGGCGTTGGCGTATTCGGGGCTGTCGCCCAACTGTTCGGCAACGGCTTCGGCTTCTTTATAGCGGCGCTGGTGAGCCAGTGCCTCCACCAGCAGCGCACGGGCTTCGTCGTTGTTCGGCACCCGGCCCAGCACGTGGCGGGTCAGGCGTTCGACCTCGGCCCAGTTGTCCTTCTTCGCTTCGCGGTAGCTGCGTTCCAGGAACGGGTAGCTGGTGAACCGCTGAAAGTCGGTCATCGGTGCCGAAGCGGCGCAGGGCAGGGCGGCGGAGCACAACAACAGGCCAGTGAAAGTGAGGGAAAAGCGCGGCTTCATGCCACCTCCCGGATCAGGTCAAAGGCGGCCTGCTGTTCGCTGGCCTGTTCGATCAGGGCCTGCTGCAGCACCTGCTCGGTAATGATGCCGCGGGCAGTCAGGTGCTCGCCAAGGCTCTGGTGTTCCGGATCGAAATCGATCAGCGCCTGGTTGAACAGGGTGACCGGGACCATGCCGCGCACCTGCAGCAGGGCACCGAGCATTACCTGGTGGTGGCTGACCCGTTCCAGCAGCGCTTCGTCGTCCTGATGGCGTTCGAGGATGGCCAGCATCTCGCGGGTTTCCGGCTTCTGCCAGGGGCTTGGGTAGTGGTAGCGCAGGCCCAGGGTCACCCGGCCCTGGGGCGCCAGGCGGGCGCTGACCGGGCGCTTCAGGTGGCGGCTGATTACCCCCAGCGACACCTGGCTGACCGGGCTTTCGCTGGCCAGTACCAGCGTGTCGCCGTCTTCGCCCACCGGCAGTACGCCATAGTGCGTCGCCAGCTTGCGCGGCAGTTTGGCGATCAGCTGCGGGTCGAGCTTGAACGGGTTCAATGGTGCCCAGGGCAGGTCCAGTTGCTCGGCCAGGGTGGCGACCAGCTGTTCGCTGTTCAGCCAGCCGCGCAGCAGCAGCTCGCGGCCCAGGCGCCGGCGTACCGGGCTGGTGATCGCCTGTTGCAGCTGTTCGTCGCTGATCAGGCCCTTGGCCACCAGACGCTGGCCCAGCGGTGTGCGGGCGGGGGCGGCGATGGCGGGGAATTCGTGCGTGGTCTTGTCCCAGGCTACGCGCCGCGAGTCACCCATTTCCATGACCTGGCGCAGCGCACGCAGGTTGGCGAAGAAGTTGACGAAGTTGCTCCACATCATCCGCGGTGCCGACAGCAGCCCTTCGCCGATGCCATAGAAGCGGGTGACGAACCAGGCGCGCTGGAACAGGCGGTTGAACAGCATCAGCCCATTCAGCCACAGCAAGGTGGTCAGCAACCAGCTGTCACTGAGGATAGACATGAAGCGCCACGACTCTGGCGCAATCACCGTGACCAGCCACATGGCCAGCAATACCAGCAGCAACAGGTTGACCAGGAAACTCAGCAGGTAGGCGAACAGGCCGCGGCGGTCACGCCAGAGGAAGTAGTTGAGTGCGCCCTTGCGGCTCCAGCCGAGGTTGCTGGTGCCCTGGAACACGATGCCCACGATCCATCGCGATTTCTGCCGGATGGCATGCTGCCAGTCGCGCGGGAAATGCTCGCGCACGCAGATCACCTGGGAAAATTCGCGGCTCATGCCTGGGCGCCACTCCTGCTTCAGGGTCAGTGCCGGGTCGGTGATGGAGTAGCGCGCGAAAATGCACTTCATGCCCTTCTGTTTCAGGCGGAAACCGATGTCGTAGTCTTCGGTGAGGCTCTGTACGTCGAAGGCGATGCCGTCGCCGTCCTCGAGCAGCGCGCTGATGGCGCGGCGGCTGAAGCAGGTGCCGACCCCGGCGCTGGGCACCTGGCCGGTCAGGGCCTCGCGCACGATCACGTCCTTGCCGTGGTTTTCGGCGAATTCGTCGACATAGTGGCCTGCCGTGAAGCCTTTCCATTCCGGTGCGTAGGGGTACACCGGGATCTGGATCATGTCCTTGTTCGGCAGCAGGTAGTTGAACAGGCGCAATTCCATGGGCGAGATCACGTCTTCGGCATCGTGCAGGATGAAGCCTGCGAACTGGATGCCGGCGTCCTGCTGGAAGCGCAGCAGCGCGTCGATGATGTTGTTCAGGCAGTCGGCCTTGCTGGTGGGGCCGGGGCGCGCGCAGACCACCTTGTGCACGTTGGGGTAGTGCAGGCACACCGCGTCGACGTCGGCCTGGGTTTGTGGGTCGTTGGGGTAGGTGCCGACGAAGATCTGGTAGTTCTCGTAGTCGATGGTCGAAGCTGCCAGGCGGGCCATCTCACCGACCACGCCCACTTCGTTCCAGGCCGGGACCATGATCGCCAGGGGTTTCTCCGGTACCTCGAACAGGCGTTTCTCGTCGGCTTTTTCGTACTTGTCGTAGATGCGAAAGCGCCGGATCAGCTTGCGGCCCCAGTAGCACAGGTCGATGAACAGGTCATCCAGGCCCAGCAGGAACATCAGCGAGGCCAACGCGATCGCCAGGATCTTCAGGCCGAACAGCACATAGGTGAGAAAATCGATGAATGCCAGGCTCATGTGGCGGTCACCGGCAGGAAGGGGTGGGCCATCGTCTATATCCTCGTTCGATTCCCTGGACGAAGTTGTACGACTTGTCGCCGTTTGTACTGGATAGATACAAGCAGCCGAACGCGGGGTTGTCCAAATTTCAGGCTTTTTCTTGTGGGCCACTTCTTGTAGCTTTACAGGTCGTTTACCCAGGGAGCTGAACATGCAAGGCAAGGCACGCAAGATCGTCCAGGCCATTCTTTACGAAGCCATCGCTGTCGCCTGCGTGGCGCCCGCGCTGGAGCTGGCGTTCGGTGCCGGCATGGCGCAGTCGACCGTGCTGTCGGTGCTGATGTCGGGCATCGCGATGAGCTGGAACATGGCCTACAACTGGGTGTTCGAACGCTGGGAAGCGCGCCAGCACCGGCGTGAGCGCACGTTCCTGCGGCGCCTGCTGCATGCGCTGGGCTTCGAGGGCGGGCTGGTGCTGATCCTGCTGCCGCTGGTGGCGTACTGGCTGGACGTCAGCCTGTGGGCGGCGTTGCTGACCAACCTGGCGTTGTTCGTGTTCTTCTTCGTTTACGCGTTCGTCTTCCAGTGGGGCTTCGACAAGGTGTTCGATGTGCCGCTTTCGGCGCAGCAGGCGAAGTGTTGACTTTGTGCCGCACTAGCGGCTAAGTTGCTACCCATGAATACTTTCCAGCACGTCAACGCCATTATTATTACCGCCATTATCAGCTTGGCGGGCTAGCGCGTACGTGCACCGAACCCGCCCTGGAGGCGGGTTTCTTCTCTCTGACTCCTGGGCAACGTGAATACAGCCAAGGAGTCATCGATGACCAGCTTCGTCAGCCCTCGTTCTACCGTCACCCCCCAGCAACTGCTGTCGGAGCAGGTGCGTCGCATTCTTGCCGCCCCGGTATACGACCTGGCCATCGAAACGCCCTTGCAAGCTGCGCCTGCGTTGTCCGCCAGCCTGGGCAACCAGGTGCTGCTCAAGCGCGAAGACCTGCAGCCTACCTTCTCGTTCAAGATCCGCGGTGCGTACACCCGCCTGTCACGCCTGAGCAACCTGCAGCGCGAGCGCGGGGTGATCACCGCCTCCGCAGGCAACCATGCCCAGGGTGTGGCCCTGGCGGCATCGCACCTGGGCATGAAGGCCACCATCGTCATGCCTACCACCACGCCGTCGCTGAAGGTGGAAGGAGTACGTTCGCGCGGTGGCCATGTAGTGCTGCACGGCGAGAGTTTCCCCCATGCCCTGGCCCACGCGCTGAAACTGGCCGAAAGCGAAGGTGCGACCTTCGTGCCACCGTTCGACGACCCGGATGTGATCGCCGGGCAGGGCACCGTGGCCATGGAGATCCTTCGCCAGCGCCCGGGTGCGCTGGATGCCATCTTCGTGCCGGTGGGTGGCGGTGGGTTGATCGCTGGCATTGCCGCCTATGTGAAGTACCTGCGCCCTGAGGTGAAGGTGATCGGTGTCGAGCCAGAGGACTCCAACTGCCTGCAGGCTGCCATGGTAGCCGGTGAGCGGGTGATCCTGCCGCAGGTCGGCACCTTCGCCGATGGTGTGGCGGTGGCGCAGATCGGCGCCCATTGCTTCGAGCTGTGCCGGCACTTCGTTGACGAAGTGGTGACCGTGAGCAGCGACGAGCTGTGCGCGGCGATCAAGGACATCTATGACGACACCCGCTCGATCACCGAGCCGTCCGGCGCCCTGGCCGTGGCGGGGATCAAGAAGTACGTGGCGCGCGACGGCGTGCAGGGGCAGACCCTGGTGGCCATCGACTCCGGGGCCAATGTCAATTTCGACCGCCTGCGCCATGTGGCCGAGCGTGCCGAACTGGGCGAGCAGCGCGAGGCGATCATCGCAGTCACCATCCCGGAACAACCGGGCAGCTTCCGCGCCTTCTGCCAGGCCCTGGGCAAGCGGCAGATCACCGAGTTCAACTACCGCTATTACCCTGGCAAGGAGGCGCGGCTGTTCGTTGGGGTGCAGACACACCCGCTGCACGACCCACGCGACCAGTTGTTGGCCAGCCTGCGCGAGCAGGGCTACAGCGTACTGGACCTGACCGACAACGAACTGGCCAAGCTGCATGTGCGCCATACCGTTGGCGGCCATGCCGCGCCCGGGGCTGACGAGCGGGTGCTGCGCTTCGAATTCCCCGAGCGCCCGGGGGCTTTGCTGGGCTTTCTGGAGCGGCTGGGCAAGCGCTGGAATATCAGCCTGTTCCATTACCGCAACCATGGTGCGGCGGAGGCACGGGTATTTGCGGCGCTGGAAGTACCGGGGGATGAGTTGGCGGGGTTGCCGCTGGCGCTGGAGGAGATGGGGTACCGTTACTGGGATGAGACCGACAACCCGGCGTACAAGCTGTTCCTGGGTTGATACGCAAACTTCATGATTAGGCCGCTCTCGCAGAACTGCACAAACTCATTGAATTAGCAGGGACCCTGTGGGAGCGGCTTTAGCCGCGAACACCGGCGCAGCCGGTGCCATGCACCGCGTTGGCTTCTTCGCGGCTAAAGCCGCTCCCACAAGGTTTTGTGTGTGCCGGTAGATGGTGCTCAGCGCTCACGCATGAAGAAGCCGGCAACGAATTTGCGGAAGGTTTCCAGGCTCTTGAAGTCGGCGTAGCGCTTGAAATTCTCGGTATCCGGTTCGGGCCCGATTGGCTGTTCCAGCAACGATACCGACAACACCCGGTCCTGGTCCGAGGTCATTACCAGTTCATCCATCACCTGGCCGCCAATCACCGGGCGGCGCATCTGCACTTTCACGCCTTTGCCGGCCATCCAGTCGACCAGCGATACCAGGGCCTTGAGCGGTTCGCGTTCTTCATCGCGATACACCGGGAACAGATGAGCGCGGGACAGCACCGGAACGCTGGCCACATGGATCAACTCGTAGAAATGGCTGCCGGCACTGGTCGGCGAGTACAGTGCCAAGGCCAGCAATGGCCCGGCGGTGCGGTTGCCACCCCAATACAGGTGGTGCCCCTGGAAGTCGAAGCCGTCTTCACTGCGGTTGTTGAACAGCTTGCGCCCTTTTATCTGGTCTACGCAGTCCAGCAGCAGGCCGTGCCGGCGGTGGTTGCCGAACACCGTGGCTTCGCGCAGGCGGGACTTGAGCATCATCATGTGCTTCATGTCCAGGCGGGTTTCCAGGTAGTTGCTGGCGGGCACCCGTTCCAGCAGCGGATAGCGGCTGGCCACGCTGCGCAACTCGGCAAACTGCCCGGTCAGGTCCTTTTTCAGGTGCGTGGCATACAGGTTCAGGCCGCTGGTCTCGATCCAGGTCAGCAACAATGACAGCAGGCGCTGTTGGTCGCGCCGCTCGCTGCCATCACCACCGGCACCAGCGGTGCCGCTGCGGAAATCGCCGATCAGGCGCAACGGTGTGTCGGGCGGTAGCCAGGCAGCAGGTGGCGCGGGGTCGTTCTCGCGCTCGGCCGCTTCCCGCTCGTCCTTGGTGAACGGGCAGCCGAGCGCATGTTCGGCGGTACCCGGGTTGTTCTTGAGAAACAGCGTGCCGGTGTTGCCGTTGAGGGTGACATTGAGCACCGGCAAGGCATCGTTGCGGCAGTCGCAGGCCAGCCACTGGTTGGCGTTGCGCACCTTCATCAGTAACTGGTTGGCCTGCAGCAGGCGCTGGCCGGCGAGGCTGCCGGTGGCAAAGCCGACCAGCAGCTCCTCTTCTGCAGGGGTCAGGCTACGGACCTGTGCGGCGGTTTTGTCGATGATTCGCATGAAGCAGCTCCCAACTACGAGCCCCAAGCTTCAAGCAAAGTCGCGCCGCTTTCAACTTACTGGGCAGTGCCACCGAACATCTTCGCCGCGCGGGCGCGAATTTCCTCGGGGCTCAGGTCCTCCTTGTGGGTGGAAACGAACCAGATGTTGCCGAACGGGTCTTTCAGGGTGCCGCTGCGGTCGCCGTAGAACTGGTCCGTCACCGCATGCAGTTGGGTGGCGCCGGCCGCCAGGGCCTGGGCATAGACCTTGTCGCAGTCATCGACATACAGGTGCAGTCCTACGCCTGCGCCGTTGAGCTTCTGGCTGGCGGTGAGGCCGCCCTCCATGTCGCAAGGGTCGCCAAGCATCAGCGACGAGTCGCCGATCTTCAGCTCGGCATGGCCGACGCGGCCGCCCGGGGCATCGAGGCGGAACATCTCGACGGCGGAGAAGGCCTTCTTGTAGAACTCGATAGCCTTGGCGGCGTCGTTGATGGCCAGGTAGGGCGTGATGCTGTGCTGGCCTTCGGGGATGGGTTTGGCTGCCATGTTCGACTCTCCTTGGAAGTGGGCGCCGGTTGGCGCCCTGTTGCTTAGAGTCGTTTGCGCGGATGGAAAATCGACAGGGGGATAGATCGATTCTCTATAAGCGTGGTGGTCAGAAGATGTAGTCGGTGGTCAGGAAACTCGACTGCCGGTTGCGAATGATCTCGCTGATCAATTCCTTGTTGGCTTCCTGGAAGCGCGTGGCGACCAGCGTGCGGATCGAGAACACACGCAGGGCGTCGTGTACCGACAGGGTGCCTTCGGCGCTGTTCTTGCGGCCGTTGAACGGGTAGGTGTCGGGGCCGCGCTGGCATTGCGCGTTGATGTTGATGCGCCCGACCTGGTTGGCAAAGATGTCGACCAGGCTGCCGATGGTCGCCGGGTCATTGCCGAACAGGCTCAATTGCTGGCCGTAGTCGGAGTCCAGTACATAGTCGATCACCGTCTGCAGGTCGCGGTAGGGCACAACCGGTACCAGCGGGCCGAACTGTTCCTCGTGGTAGACGCGCATGTCACTCTTCACCGGGTACAGCACGGCCGGGTAGAAGAACGAGCCACGGCTTTGCCCACCGCCTTCGTTGAGCACGCGTGCGCCCTTGACGGTGGCATCGGCGACCAGGCCGTCGAGGTAGTCGACCTTGCCGGGTTCGGGCAAAGGTGTCAGCGCCACGCCTGGCTCCCAGGGCATGCCAGGCTTGAGCGCGGCCAGCTTGCGCTGGAACTTGTCGAGGAAGGCATCGACCACGTCCTCGTGGACGAACAGGATCTTCAGCGCCGTGCAGCGCTGGCCATTGAACGACAGCGCACCGGTGACTGCCTCTTCGACGGCGTTGTCGAGGTCCACCTGGGGCAGCACGATTCCCGGGTTCTTGGCATCCAGCCCCAGCGCGGCGCGCAGCCGGTGCGGGCGCGGGTGCAGTTTTTTCAGGTCGCTGGCGGCCTTGTGCGTGCCGATGAAGGCGAACACATCGATTTTGCCGCTGGCCATCAGCGCGCTCACCGTTTCTCGGCCGCGGCCGTAGATGACGTTGATCACCCCCGGCGGGAAGCTGTCACGGAAGGCTTCGAGCAACGGCCGAATCAGCAGCACACCGAACTTGGCCGGCTTGAACACCACGGTGTTGCCCATGATCAGCGCCGGGATCAGCGTGGTGAAGGTTTCGTTCAGCGGGTAGTTGTATGGCCCCATGCACAGGGCCACGCCCAGCGGTGCACGGCGGATCTGGCCCAGCGTGCCCTGTTCCAGCTCGAAGCGGCTGGAGCGGCGGTCGAGGTCCTTGAGGGCATTGATGGTGTCGACGATGTAGTCGCAGGTGCGGTCGAATTCCTTTTCCGAATCCTTGAGGTTCTTGCCGATTTCCCACATCAGCAGCTTGACCACGGCCTGGCGCTGCTCACGCATGCGTGCCAGGAAGGTCTCGACGTGCTGGATGCGCTCGGCCACGCGCATGTTCGGCCAGGTACCGCGGCCTTTGTCGTAGGCCTGCACGGCGGCATCGAGGGCGGTGAGCGCGGTGTCGGCATCGAGCAGCGGGGCGCTGCCCAGTACCACCTGGTGCTCATCGTTACCCTCCTTGAGCCAGACCGGGCTGCGCACCGTGGCCAAGGGGCCGTCCCAGCGCCTCAGCTCGCCGTTCACCAGATAGTCGCGTTGTTCCAGGGGGGCTTCCAGGCGCCAGGCTTGCGGGATGTTCTCGGCGCTGGGGAAGAGTGAATCGAGCAGACGGTCCATGGGTACTGCACCTCACATTGCTGGGCTGATTTCGAGCCAGGTGAATCGCTTCAGCTTGGAGCATGCACCGGCTGCCGGAAAAACACCAGTCTGGCTTAACATGACCGTAAATGCCTGCCTGTTGCGCAGGCAGGCACCTGGGGACTGTCAAAGCGGGAGGTTGAACAGGTCGTACGGTGGGTGCGTCAGCCATTGCTGACGCAGGGCGGGGTTTGCATCGATCAGGGCCAGGCGCCGCCAGAACTCTTCACGCGCGTACCGCGGGTGAGACAAGAACGGTTCCAGATCCAGCAATGGCCTGAGGTCGCGCCGGTACTGCAGCGGTAATCGCTGCCACAGGGCCATTTCGGCCGGGCCGGTCTGTTCAAAGAATTCCAGGTAGTCGCCTTCGCACACCAACAGGTCAACCTGATGCACGGTATTGTAGGCCTCGATCTGCGCAAGCACAGGTGCGCCCAGCCACTCGCTTTCCAGGCGCAGGGCGTTCGCGACTGGCCGTGGTACGTTGAAACCATCTGGCAGCCGCAGCAACTGGTTGTCGCCAATATCCACGATGTTGGGCTCGATCATCTGGCTCAGGCCTTGTGGCAATTCGCTTAGCGCACAGTCATTCAGGAACAACGTCCTCAGGTAGGCCAGTTCGCGCAGGTCCGGGGCCTGCAGCAGCGGATTGCCCGAAAGGTCCAGCACCACAAGCCCGGAGCAGCGGTTCAATGCCTGCTGGGCCTGGGTACTCCAGGTAATGCGGTTGCCTTCCAGGTCCAGCCAGGCGAGGTGTTCAGGTCTGCCAAGGCGAGGCACGCTGTCGAACCGGCAGTCGGCCAGCAGCAAGCGATTGAGGTTGGGGAAGCGCTCGTAGAACTCGGCCGGCAACTGGCTGAGCGAACGGTTGTAGCTGAGTGACAGGTGTTGCACATGGGTGAAGTCGTCTGGCAAGGCCAGGCTGGCCAGGGCCTGGTTGTCCAGTTCCAGGCCGGACAGGTCCAGGCTGTGCAGGCGGCCACCCCCTTCAAGCGCTATGGTCGACAGCCGCCGCCAGGCGTTGATGATGGGGCGGATGGCCAGGTGCCGCTGGTGAGGATGCTGGGGATCGGGCCTGGCCCATTCATGCAGGTCGCGGCGCAAAGTATCCAGACGCTGCTGCAGGTCGTGCAGCCGCTGTGTGGGTGAGCGAATATCATCGGCGTAGAGGTTGTCCTCATCGTTGCCGAGCCAGTTTTCGAACTCCTGATCGGTGGCGTCCGGGAACAAGCGGCGATAGGCCCCGGCCAGCGAGCCTGCCAGGCGTGGCTGAGGCGGTTCGGGGGCCAACGGCCGCCCGCCGCGCAAGCCCCCCATGGGCTTGCGCAGTGCCGTTCGGTGCCCCCAGAGGCGCTGGGCCAGTGTCTCCCTGTGCTTGTCGACCCAATCCAGTACGTGCTGGCGTAGCGAACTGCCATCGGCGCTCGGAATACCCAGCATGTCGCGGTGCGAGCGTGACAGTGCCTGCTCTACGGCGCGGCAGAGGTCCGGATCACGCAGCGCAGGTGCAGGGCGCTCGCCCAGGTCGACCTCATAGCCTTCGACCGATTTGATCACCCGACGCAGGTGGGTGGCCTGGTCGCTGCCGACCTGCTCCAGCCGCGGGCCTTCAGGGCTGGCGCCGCGCAGCTCCAGGCGTACGTCCCCAGGCCAGTCGGGCATCGCATCCAGTGCGCTGAACAGCAGGCGTTCGCTATCGCTGCTGGCCCGGGCAGGCTGAAGCACGCCTTCCAGCGCGCGTACCAGGGGCAGCTCGCTGTGCACCTGCTCCAATGTCTGGCGGACCTGAATGGGCAGCTGACCCTGTTGTTGCCATGCCAGTGATTCAGTCTCGCCCAGTGGTGCCAGCAAACGCGTGGCCAAGGCAGGGGATAGCCGCGGATAGGTATCGAGCAGTTTCTGCGATGACGGGGTGATGGTCGCACTGCCGTCGTAGAGCTGCTGGAACAGGCCCGGCGAGGCCTCGTCGGCCAACGCCTCTACCTCGGCCTGTGCCGCCATGCGTTGCAGAACATCCAGTAACAGGGGCGGCGTTGGCTGGCCTTCCAGGTGCACCCGGCGCAAGCGCGCGGCGTCGACGCCACAGAGGCGGCCGGCCTGCGTCAGCTGTTCTGGGGTGAACGCCGCATATGGCTGGCCAAGACGGCGTACCAGCTTCGCGAATGGCCACTGGCCGGGCTGTTCATGCTGACCACGCCAGGCGCCTTGGCTGTTGTGCGCCAGCGGTGGCTGCCAGGCATCGGGCACCTCGGGGTGAATGGTCCGCCATTGCTGCAAATGGCTGTCGAAGCGTTGCTCGAAGAGTTGGCCGTCCATGCGGATGAAGTACCGGCCCTCGTACAGGTACTGGCCAAGTGCATTGGGCTGCAGGTTTTCGGGCAGTGTGACGGCACTGCGGTAGGGGGTGAGGTCTTCATTCCAGAGCCGGTAGCGGCCGTCGTTGCGGCGTACTTGCTGAAGGTTTTCCATCAACGGGCTGTTGAACAGCTTGGGTACCACCTTGCCCGCTGCCACGAAGGCACCGACAAGGGCCAGGTTCAGGCCTACCGCCTCCAGGTGGCGTAGCGCCAGGTGACGGTCGCCTTCATGCCAGGCCTCGTAGCCTTCGAAGGCCTCGCCGAGCAGCTGGCAGGCGGTGACGGCCAGCATCAGGGTGCCTGCACCTGGAATGAAGAACGCGGCGATATTGAGCGCATCCAGGCCAAGGCTTTCCCATTCCTCCAGGCGCCTGGCCCGTGCACTGGCATCGGCCGCCGCTGTCGGCACCGCCAGCAGGCTGGCTTCATGCTTGAGGCGGGCCAGGTGCAGGTCCTGGTAGTGGCCGAATGGCTCGGCCGTGATGGCCACGCGCGTGGGGCGCAGGTCGGCATGCGCTGCGCGCTGCCAAGGGCGGTCGTAGGCAGTGTTGCCTGTGACGTCAAGGTTTTGCCGCAGCAGGTCGAGAAAATGCGTCCGCTCGTCCTGCCTGATGTAGGGCATGAAGGCCTGGCGGGCATCGGGCTCCAGCAGCAAGGTCGCCAGTGTGTCGTGTACCGCGTCCAGGTTGTTGCATTGGCGCAGGGCCGGGTCATGGCCGGGCAAGTACAGCGCCAGCCCCGCACTGCCGGCATCGATCAGCATGACTTCTTGCAGCTCGGTGCCGAACAGCGCCAGTTGCCAGCATCTCACCGCGCCACCCTGTAGCAACTGTTCGACCTGATCGCGCGTGCTGCCGTCAAGCAGGTGCCGCAGATAGGCAAGGTCGGCCGCCAGGCGCAGGCGGTCTTGCTGCACCCTGATGGCCAAGGCTCGGGTAGCGGGTCGGGCGAAGTGCTGCTCCAGGTGGGCCTGGTAAGCGCTACCCAGGTCCAGGTCGCGGCACATTGTGGCAAAGGTGGCCGGGGCAAGTGGCAGGCGGTCAACCTGGTAGCGCTCGGATGTAAGCGCAAAGTGCGCTACCGGTACTTGCATGCCAAGTGGGGCCGAGCCTTGTACTTGGACCGCTGTTACCTGAATGCTGCGGCTTGGGGCAATGGCACTTTCGGAAGTGAAGACCTCATCGTCGGCGAAGTTCTGCAGGGCGGCCTGTAGCAGGTTGTCGCGACGATGGCGGTACAGATAACGCAGGCCAATCCAGTGCCAGTCGCGTTCGACCCGCAGCAGCTCGGTGGAGCGCAACGGCGCATGAAAGCCTAGTGCGGCAAGACTGCCCTGCAGCAATGGTTCTGCGAACTCGGCGATCTGTTTCAGCCCTTTGAGCGCGCGGGCCAAGGCCGCTTGCGAATGTATCAGGCGCGCCTGGCTGGCATGCACCGCCTGGCGCAGGTCGGGAGCTGCATTGGCAAACCAGTCCTGCGTCTGCCATGGGGCGGTCTGGGTTTGCTTCAGCGCGGCCCACTGGTCGGGGGCTGCCTGGCGGGCCCAGTATGGCAGCTGCGCCTCGAGCAAGGGTTGATGGGGGTTGTTGGCCGGCATGACGATGCTCCTTTATGAAAAGGAGGCATCAAACGCTATTCCTTTGAAGCCAAGTGGTAATGGGATAACGCGACTTGCAGATATTGAGGACCTGTTACGGCGATAGGACGTGTACTATCCAGGCGCAGGACAGCGGCGAGCGGGGTGAGGGATGATCGAGGTATCACGGTTCTGGCGCGACCCGGCGTTGCCTTTCGTCGAAGCCCGGCGGGTAGGGGACGGGCGCCAGGTGTGCTACGCCGCGCATTCCCACGAGAGCTTTTCCATCGGGGTGATAACGGGTGGGCGCAGCTCCTACCTGTACGGTGACCGGTGCATCGAGGTGGCGGCTGGTTCCACGGTGCTGATGAACCCGGGTGTGGTGCATGCTTGCAATCCCATCGACGGGGAGCCTTGGTCTTACCTGATGTTGTTCGTCGATATGCCCTGGTTGCAGGCGCTGGGGTTTACCTTGCCGGCCCAGGCCTGGAGCCGCTCGCCGGTGTTGTACCAGGGCCTTTTGCAGGCCTGTGCCGACCTGTTCGACGCCAGCGTGCCAGACCGGGAAGGGCGCCTGGCGGCGCTGTTTGGTGCCTTGCCGGGGTTGCTTGGCGGTAATGCCAGCGTCAACGACGATCGCAACCCGCGGCTGGATGCGGCGGCAGCGTTCATACGCGCCCATCGTGGCGACCCGCTGAGCCTGGACGACATCTGCGCGGCATGCGGGCTGTCGCGTTCCTACCTGATTCGCGCGTTCCGCCAACGCTTCGGGCTGACGCCACATGGCTACCTGCTCGACCAGCGCGTGCAGCTGGCCAGGGCGCAACTGCGCCAGGGCCGGGCAATTGCCGAGGTGGCGCAGGAGGCCGGGTTTGCCGACCAGGCGCACCTGCAGCGGGCCTTCAAGCGGCACCTGGCGACGACGCCGGGGCATTACCGCAATGCACTTGGCTGAGTGGCCATGTTGGCGTCACTGTACCTGTGGGAGCGCCAACTTTTAGAATTTGAGCAAGACAGTTGCTCCCCCCAGGTACTGCGCAGGTCTTGAGGCCAGCGACAGGGTCGGTGCAGCTAGCCTTGAATGACCAGATAAACCGCACTGCCCACGAGCAGCAGCGCCAAGCTCCGATTCAGCAGGCGCATGTGCCGTGGGTTGCCCAGGTACTGGCGAACCACGCTTCCGGCCCACGCCCAGCTGGCCACCGAAATGAAGCAGATCGGTCCGTAGATCCAGGCAAACAGCCACAGCAACTGCTGCTCACCGCCGGTGTAGGCACCCACCCCGGCCACCGCTGCCAGCCATGCCTTGGGGTTGAGCCATTGCATCGCCGCGCCGTGCCAGGCCGAGGGGGCCTGGGAGTGATGTGCAGCAACCAGCTGACCGTCATCGCTGGCCAGCTTCCATGCCATGTACAGCAGGAACGCCACGCCGCCCCAGTGCAACAGCAGGCCAAGCAAAGGCCAGCGCAGCAACAACTGATGCAGGCCCAGCCCGACCAGCACCAGCAACAGGCAGAAACCCAGCGTGGCGCCAGCCACATGCGCAAGGCTCGCACGCAAGCCATGGCGGGCACCGCTGCCCAGCGCGACGATGTTGACCGGGCCGGGGGAGATCGAAGCCGCCAGTGCGAAAGCGGCCATGGATAGAGACAGGCTCATGAGGATGATCCGTTTGGTTGAAGGTGGCCTCAATGCTCGGCCAGTGACAGCCTGCGGTATTGAAGGAAAGTACCCATATCGGCCTTATGCCTTTCTGTGGGAGCGGCCTTGCGTCGCGAAAGGGCCGCAGAGCGGCCCCAGCGATTTGCAGAGATGCTGCAATCCCAGGGGCTGCTGCGCAGCCCTTTCGCGACGCAAGGCCGCTCCCACAGGTGGAGGCGTGGCTTTAGAGGCGTTGTTACAGGTTTTGTAATAGTTTTGCACTATTACGAATAGCTGCTGTGCTTGTAGGATCATTTTCCCAATTTGCAATCAAGGTCTATATGAGCACCTTCGCGGAGCCCCCCAGTCCCCAGCCTTCAAGGCCTTCCTTCTTCCGTCCTCGTGACGCTGCCCTCGTGAGTACCCGCTAATGGAATGGCTAGCCGACCCCACGGCCTGGCTGGGCCTGCTGACGCTTATCGTCCTCGAACTGGTGCTGGGTATTGACAACCTGGTGTTCATCGCCATTCTCGCCGACAAGCTGCCACCGCATCAGCGCGACCGCGCGCGGGTCATTGGCCTGAGCCTGGCGTTGATCATGCGCCTGGGCCTGTTGGCCAGTATCTCGTGGATGGTCACCCTGACCGCGCCGTTGTTCGAGGTGTTCGACAAGAGCTTCTCGGGCCGCGACCTGATCATGCTGTTCGGTGGCGTGTTCCTGCTGTTCAAGGCCACCATGGAGCTGCACGAACGGCTGGAAGGCCACGTGGCCCAGGCCAGCGGCGCAGTGCGCCATGCTGCGTTCTGGCCGATCGTCGCGCAGATCGTGGTGCTCGATGCGGTGTTCTCGCTAGACGCGGTAATTACCGCGGTGGGCATGGTCGAACATTTGTCGGTGATGATGATCGCGGTGATCTTCTCGATCGGTATCATGATCGTTGCCAGCAAGCCGCTGACCCGCTTCGTCAACGCCCACCCCACGGTGATCATGCTGTGCCTGGGCTTCCTGATGATGATCGGCTTCAGCCTCACCGCCGAAGGCCTGGGCTTCCATATCCCGAAAGGTTACCTGTACGCGGCCATCGGCTTCTCGATCCTGATCGAGCTGTTCAACCAGTTGGCCCGTGCCCGCCGCAAGCGCAGCCTGCAGCAGCACCGGCCGCTGCGTGAGCGCACCGCGCATGCCGTGCTGCGCCTGCTGGGTGGCCGCCGGGTCGAGGCCGACGAGGTGGGCGAGGAAATCGCCGACCTGGTCGAAGGTGGTGAGGAGCAGGTGCTGTTCGACCGCCGTGAACGCGTGATGATCAGTGGCGTGCTGAACCTGGCCGAGCGGCCGATCCGCACGGTGATGACTGCCCGCACCGAGGTCGATGTGATCGACCTGGCGCAGCCGGCCGACGCCATTGCACAGGCCCTGGCCAATTCGCCGTACTCGCGCTTGCCAGTGATTCGCGACGGGCGCGTGGACGAGCCACTGGGCTTCGTGCACAAGAAGGAGCTGCTCAAGGAGCTGCTGTCGGGCAGCCAGCCTGACCTGGAAGGCATGGCCCGGGTACCGCTGAACCTGCTGGAAAGCTTCAGCATCCTCAATGCCCTGGAGCAGATGCGAAGCCAGTCGACGCACATTGCCTTCGTGGTCAACGAATTCGGTGACTTCACCGGCCTGCTGACCATGACCGATATCCTCGAGTCGATTGCCGGCGAGTTGCCGGATGCCAGCGAGGTCGAAGGCCCGGGCATCGTCCAGGAAGGTGAAGGTTTTGTGGTCAGCGGTGCATTGAACCTGAGCCAGGTGCAGGCCCGTACCGGCTTCAGCGCCCGCGCCACCGAGGACTACCAGACCCTCGCGGGCCTGGTGATGAGCCTGCTCGACCGCTTGCCCATGGTCGGTGACCGCCTGGCCTGGAATGGCTGGACGCTGACCGTGGAGGCGGTCGAGGAGCGGCGGGTGCGCCAGGTTCGGCTTACACCGACCGGCGACGTTGACGCAGCAGGTGCTTGAAGCCCTCGATCACCAGCACCAGCACCGCGGCCCAGATCGGCAGGTAGGTCAGCCACTGATCCGGGCCGATGGTTTCGCCAAGCAGCAGCGCCACGCCTACCAGCAGCACCGGCTCGACGTAGCTGAGCAGGCCGAACAGGCTGAACGGCAGCAGGCGGCTGGCAAGCACGTAGGCGATCAAGGCCGAGGCGCTGATCGCCCCCAGGATCGGGATCAACGCATACAGCCCGGGGTGTGCCTGTAGGTCGGCAGGGGAGAGTGGGCCCTGGATCACGAAGTACAACGCCCAGGGCAACAGCAGGCACATGTCGCACCACAGGCCGCCCAGGTGGTCGGTGCGGCAGCGCTTGCGCAACACGAAATAGATCGGGTAGCCGATCGTTACCAACAGGGTTTCCCAGGCGAAACTGCCATTCTGGTACAGCTCGTGGCCCACGCCCAGCGCGGCGCAGGCCACGGCCACCTTCTGCAGGCGTGACAGGCGCTCGCCATACACCAGCCGGCCGGTCAGGACCATGGCCAGCGGCAGCAGGAAGTAACCCATCGACACTTCCAGGCTGCGCCCGTGCAGGGGCGCCCAGAGAAACAGCCACAGCTGCACGCCCATCAGCCACGATGTGCCGAGCATGCCCAGCAACAGCAGCGGCGTGCGTTTTACCCGGGTGAGCAGTTCGCCCACTCGTTTCCAGTCTTTCGAGACAAGCATGAACAGGGTCAGGCAGGGTAGCGTCAACAGGGTGCGCCAGCCAAAGATCTCTTCGCCATCGAGTGGCGTGAGCAGAGAGGTATAGAAGTACATCACGGCGAACAGACAGGACGCCATGACCGACGAAAGAATGCCTTTTGACACGAATGCCTCGAATAGGAAATTGAGCGGGTGGATCAGCCGCGCATGATCTCAGGGGGCGCGGCTTGCGGCAACCGCGACGCAGCCGGGCGTGCCGCCAGTGCTTCGAGGAACTGGGCAGCCGGCATTGGCCGGGCGAACAGGTAGCCCTGCTGGAAGTCCACCTCGTGACGGGCCAGGTAGTCGCGCTGGGCTTCTGTTTCCACGCCCTCGGCAACGATGCCCAGGCCCAGCTTGGCGGACAGCTCGATGATGGTCTCGAGGATGTGCACCGACAGCGCGTCACCACCGATCATGGCGACGAAGCTCTGGTCGATCTTCAGGTAGTCGACCTTGAACTGGCGCAGGTAGTTGAGGCTTGACTGGCCGGTGCCGAAGTCGTCCAGGGCGATCTTCACACCCATGGCGTCGAGCTTCTCGAACAGTTCCAGAGTCACCGGCGTGGCCTCGATCAGCTTGCGCTCGGTCAGCTCCAGGGTCAGCACCACCCGGCCTGGCGGGAAGTGCTGGAGAAAGGTGCGGCAGTCGTCCAGCAGGCTGAAGTCGCGACAGTGGTCGGCAGTGATGTTGATGCCGATATGGAAACCGTCCTCCAGCAGCCCGGCATAGGGTGCCAGGTTCTGGGCAGTGTGCATCATCAGCGCACGGGTCATGGCAACGATCTGCCCGCTGTGTTCGGCGTAGGGGATGAACAGGTCGGGGCGTACCAGGCCTTCGCGCGGGTGGTTCCAGCGCATCAGCACTTCGGCGCCGGCCCAGCGGTAATCGCCCTTGCGCACCACCGGCTGGAAGTACGGCAGGAACTCGTCGGCCTCCAGCGCCCGGCGCAGTTCGGCACGCGGCGAGTTGGCGCGGCGAACCTGCCAGCGGCACACCAGGGCGGCTACCGCGCCCAGTACCAGCAGCAAGGCGAACAGGGCGGGGTAGTGGCTGCGCCACAGCTGGCCCTGCCTGTCGGCGCCATAGCCGCCCTGCACGCTGAACGGGTAACGGGTCGAGCCCAGCAGTACATTTGCGCTGGCCGCGGCCGGCGGCAAGCCTTTGTGCACGATGCCATCCTTGCCCAGCCAGGCATCGCCCACGCGGATGTGCAGATCTTCATCGGGGCCGATCAGGCGCAGCGCCGTCAGCAGGTGGTCGCCATCCACCGTACTGATTGCGCCGCGGTCGCCGTCGCTGGCTCGATACACCAGCAGCGGGTGGCCGGGGGTGACCGAGTTGCCGTCCATCAGCCACAGCTTGCCGTCAATATAGTCGCCGGGGTTGACCGGCTCGTCGAACGCGCCGAACAGCGAGGTGCAATAAAGGGCGTTGTGCCGGAACAGGTTGGTCGAGCGGACGAAGGCGTTGCGCGTGACCTGGGCGCGCAGCATGAGCTGGGCCTCGTCGCACGGGCTGTCGGCAAGCGGCAGCAGGGCATTGGCAGCGCTGGACAGGTTGTCGAGAATGCGCTCGACATGCTCCACCACTTGGCGCGCGGTGGCCTGGCTGCTGGCCTGCATTTCGCGCTCGATCTGCCAGTTCATCACGGCCAGGCCGCACGCCACCGGCAGCACGCCGACGACCCAAGGCAACAGGGTGCGCCAGCTGAGGCGAGCGCGGCGTTTTACGGAAAGGGGCATGCTGACCTGATCTGTAGGAGGATTACGAGAGGATAGCCGCTTGTCGGAACCCGTGAGCAACTAAAGCGCGACAAACCATTTTACGCAATGTAGAATCGATTTACGAATACAACAATAAGGTCCTTCGATACCGGAGGATCAAGCCCGCCGAGAATGGGTCCATATGACATACCATGGGTTCAAGCTGTTAATAGGTGATTTCCTCGCCCGCAGCGTGCGGGGTATCCCTTGCTCACCACCGTTTCCGTGCCACATCCCGCGCAATCAATAATTTTTCGCTGCAGATGAGGACACGAACATGGCTGATATATTCGACAATCCAATGGGCCTGATGGGCTTCGAGTTCATCGAACTGGCTTCGCCTACCCCTGGCGTACTCGAGCCGGTATTCCAGATGCTGGGCTTCACCAAGGTGGCAACCCACCGTTCCAAGGATGTGCACCTGTATCGGCAGGGTGGCATCAACCTGATCCTGAACAACGAACCCAAGAGCATCGCCTCGTACTTCGCCGCCGAACACGGCCCGTCGGTATGCGGCATGGCGTTCCGTGTGCGAAACGCCCATGAGGCCTATGCCCGCGCCCTGGAACTGGGCGCCCAGCCGGTGGAAATCGAGACCGGCCCGATGGAGCTGCGCCTGCCGGCGATCAAGGGCATCGGCGGTGCGCCGCTGTACCTGATCGACCGTTTCGAGGAAGGCAGCTCGATCTACGATATCGACTTCAAGTTCATCGAAGGTGTGGACCGCAACCCGGTGGGTGCCGGCCTGAAAATTATCGACCACCTCACCCACAACGTCTATCGCGGGCGCATGTCGTACTGGGCCGGCTTCTACGAGAAACTGTTCAACTTCCGTGAAATCCGCTATTTCGATATCAAAGGTGAGTACACCGGGCTGACTTCGCGTGCCATGACCGCACCGGATGGCATGATCCGCATTCCGCTGAACGAAGAATCGTCCAAGGGCTCCGGGCAGATCGAAGAGTTCCTGATGCAGTTCAACGGTGAAGGCATCCAGCATGTCGCCTTCCTGACCGATGACCTGCTCAAGACCTGGGACGCCCTCAAGGGCTTCGGCATGCGCTTCATGACTGCACCGCCGCAAACCTACTACGAGATGCTCGAAGAGCGCCTGCCGGGTCACGGCGAGCCGGTAGACCAGTTGCAGGCACGTGGCATCCTCCTCGATGGCGCCTCCCAGTCTGACGACAAGCGCCTGCTGCTGCAGATCTTCTCCGAGACCCTGCTCGGCCCGGTGTTCTTCGAGTTCATCCAGCGCAAGGGTGATGACGGCTTTGGCGAGGGCAACTTCAAGGCCTTGTTCGAGTCCATCGAGCGCGACCAGGTACGCCGTGGTGTGCTGAGCACCGACTGAACCAAGGGTACCGCCGTCACGCTCGATGGCGGCGGTATCAACCCTTCTTCTTGCGCGAACTGGTCAGGCCCAGGTACATGATGAACATGCTGGCCACCCCGACCAGTACCAGCGAAGGCAGTACCTGATGCAGGGAGACGCGAAACTCCTGGGCGGCGTACCCTTTGGGGTAGCCACCGATCACCACGTAGCCATATTTCTCGGATACCGTCTGCTCGGTGAATTCGACCTGGGAGGGGCGTTGTGCATCGCGGCTGTCTCCCTCGCTCCAGATATACAGGTCGTTGAATTCCAGCAGCAATGTCAGGCCGTCCTGGAAGGCACGCAGTTCGTCACGCAACTGCCGACCGTACGCTGTTGCGATTATTCCGGGGTCGCTGTCTGGTTTCTGGATCTTTATGATCGCCGCGTTAGGCGATGATGGTGCGTCGAATGCCAGTTGCGTTTGCCGTCCGGACAGGGAAAAAGCCGAGATATGCGCCAAAGGGTCCATGTCCGTCGCACAATACGCTTGTTGGCCGCGGGTGAGTATCAATGAGCGAAGATGCGGGTTGTTGGCAACTCTCTGCTCCAGGATGGCGAGCACTTCCTCACATGGCTTGCCTGCCAATGGCAGGATCGAGTCCAGATCGGCTTCCATGCGGCCCAGTGCCTGATCGATGCTGAAAACAGCCTCTTGAACGGAAACCTTGGCATTTTCCTCAAGTTTTTTGTCCAGCTGATAGTCCATTACCAGTAACCCGGATAGCACCGGTATTGCGCCGATGGACAATATCAACAGTAATTTTCGCCAGTTGATGCCGACACTCGGTATTGCTGCCATAGGACCGCCGCTCCGTTGAACCTTGCTGTTCGGGTTGAACAGGTCAGCGCTGATCCTATGTACTTGATGAAGCTTCGGCTGTAGGCCAAAAGTGTTGCGGTTTTACAGAAAAGCAGAACCTGGTTGTCAGCCTCGCTTCAATCTATCGAGCACTTTTTCCGCCAGCAGGGCCGTGGAAGCCGGGTTCTGCCCGGTGATCAGCCGATCATCGGCCACCACGAACGGCTGCCAGGGGTCATCATGCTTGCTGTAGGTACCGCCGCGGGCGCGCAGCTCGTTTTCGGTCAGGAAGGGGACCACCTTGTCCAGCTCGGCCAATTTCTCCTCGGTATTGGAGAAGCCGGTCACCTGACGGCCCTTGAGCAACAGGCTGTTGTCGCTGAGCTTGATGTTCAGCAGGCCGACAACGCCATGGCAGACCGCTGCGACTATGCCCTTGTGCTCGTAGACCCGACGGGCCAGCTCTTGCAGCGGCTGGTTGTCGGGAAAGTCATACATTACGCCGTGCCCACCGGTGTAGTAGATGACGCTGTACTCCTCGGCCTTCACCTGGCCAGGGCTCGAGGTGTTGCCCAGACGGGCCATGAAGCGCTTGTCGTCATACCACTGCCAATCCAGGTCGGGGGCCATCTGCAGGCTATGCGGGTCGACAGGCACGTAGCCGCCCAGCGGGCTGACGTAATCGACCGAGTAACCGGCTTTTTCGACTTGTTCGACAAAATGCGCAGCTTCCCCCAGCCATAACCCGGTCGCCCGCTTGAGGGCCGGATACTTGGCTGTATTGGTCAGCACCACCAGCATCTTCTTGCTCATGACCATGCTCCCGTCGGCAACCTGAATGGGCCGTTGCTCCGTGGCCCGAGGGAAAACCTAATGAGCATAGCTCTCAGGTGCCAGTACGCCATATTGCGCGGCGTGTGTTGTGCTAACGTGAATCACATCCACGGGGCGCCCGTACTTTCCCTGAACCATGCTGGAGTCACGATAGTGGTCGCAAATGGTACGCCGCCCGAGCCTGCGTCGAAGGTCATCCTGCAGCCGCCTGTGCCGGCACCCGTCGACCTCATGGGCGAACGGATCGTTCGGTTCGATTGGGGCAGCACATCGCTCGGGCCGCTGCCGCGCTGGTCGGCCTCGCTGCGCATTGCCGTCGACGTGATGCACTTGTCGCCGTTACCGTGCGCCGTGGTCTGGGGGCCAGACCTGTGCGTGGTCCACAATGAAGGCTACCGGGCATTGCGGCCGGTTGCCCCGGACGCATTGGGCATGGCCTTCGATGCGCTGTGGAGCGATGTATGGCCGGCGATGGGCCCCTGGGTTTTCAAGGCACTCGATGGGCACTCCAGCTTTGTCGAGGACCCACCACTGCGTATTGTCAGCGGCGAGGGCGGGGAGCCGTTGTGGTGTGCGTTCGGCTTCACACCGTTGCACGATGAGTTGGGCAACGTGGCAGGGTTTCTGCACGCGGTGATCGAGACCACGGCCAGCGTCGAGGCGCACCGCCGCTGGCGGGAGCAGGCGCAAGGCTTCGAGCGGCAGGTCGAGCGACACCAGCTAGAGCGCGAGCAGTTCTGGCAGTTGTCGCGTGATGCGATGATCACGGTTACACCCGAGCTTAAGGTGCATGCCGCCAACCCCGCCTTGTACCGTACTCTGGGCTGGGCCGAGGAGCAGATACGGGGCATACCGGTGCTGGACTTGGTACATCCGGCGGATCGCGCCGAGGTTCAGGTGGCGATTTCCGGGTGCCTGCAATACCGCAATGCCGAGCAGATAGAGACGCGCCTGCGCCACCTCGATGGCCATTACCATTGTTTTCGCTGGAGTGCACGGTTCGATGGCAGCCTGCTGACTGCCGTAGGCCGGGACATTACCGAGGAACGTGAGGAGGCCGCTCGTCAATCCGAAGCCCTGATGCGCAACAACGAACGCCTGGAGTTGGTCGGCCAGTTGGCCGGGGGCATGGGACATGAGCTGAACAACTTGTTGTCCGGCATCGGCGGCAGCCTCGAGTTGCTGCAACTGCGCCTGCAGGAAGGCCGGCTGGAGCGGGTAGAGGCCTATGTCGAGGTGGCGCATGATTCGGTGCAGCGTGCCATGGAGCTGACCCATCGCTTGCTGGCGTTTTCACGTCATCAACCTTTGGCGCCCAGGCCGTTGGACTTCAACCGGCAATTGCGCCTGAGCGAACCACTGCTGCGGAGCACGCTGGGCGCGGAGATGCGTTTGCACTGGCAGCTGGATGTCACGCCGTGGGCGGTGAACCTTGATGTTTGCCAGCTTGAAAATGCCTTGATCAATCTTTGCGCCAATGCCCGCGAAGCGTGCCTGGAACGCGGTAATGTCACGCTGCGCAGCTTCAACCAGCGGCTGACGACGTGGTTCCCGGATGAGGGTGGCCTGCCGCCAGGCGACTACGTTGCCTTGCATGTGGAGGATGATGGCCATGGCATGTCGCCGGTGGACATTGCCAGGGCCTTCGAACCGTTCTTCACCACCAAGCCGATCGGGCATGGCTCAGGCCTTGGCTTGTCGATGGTGTATGGTTTTGTCGGCCAGTCGGGGGGCTACGCCTGGATCGAGTCGGCGCCGAACCAGGGCACCAAGGTCTGCATGCTTTTTCCAAGGTGCCTTGATTCGGTACCTGAGGCGCCCGCGGTGGTGCAGCGCTCGCAGCGCATGGCCGGCGGGCAGCGCCTGTTGCTGGTGGATGACGAACTCGGTTTGCGTGCGGTAATGCGCGAATACCTGACCGAGCGTGGTTTCGAAGTCATTGATGTGGGCGACGCCAATAGTGCACTGGAGCGCTTTCACCATGACGGCCGGTACGACCTGGTGGTTACCGATGTCGGCTTGCCGGGTGGTTTCAGTGGCCATCAGATGGCCAAGGCCATGCGCATGCAGTCGCCGCTGCAGAAGATCCTGTTCATCACCGGTTACGCGGGCCAGCCGATCGATGCGCAGCTGCTCGAACAGCCGGGCACGGCATTGATGAACAAGCCGTTCCCGCTGGCGGACCTTTTTGATGAGGCGCTACGTTTGCTCGAGGCGTGATGTGGTTCAGTGCTTGCCCAGTATCTGGGTCACCTGGGCCTGCAGCTGCTTCAGCTCGAAGGGCTTGCAGATCAAATGCATCCCCGCCTCCAGGAAACCCTCGCGGGCCATGGCCGTTTCCGCATAGCCGGTGATGAACAAGACCGGCAGGCGTGGGCGCAGGCTGCGTGCGATTTCGGCCAACTGGCGGCCATTCATGCCGGGCAAACCGACATCGCTGACCAACAGATCCACCGGTTGGGTCGAGCGCAGTACCTTCAGGCCCTCATTGGCATCGGCGGCACTGTGGCAGGCGAAGCCATCCTCGCGCAGAGCCTGGCACAGCAATTGGCGTACATGCGGGTCGTCCTCGACAACCAGCACGTGATGGCCCTGATAACCTCGCACGGGCTGTACGGGTTTGACCGGTGCCTGGCCCTGGTCGACATGGCGCGGAAGGTACAAGTCCACCCGGGTCCCTTGGCCGATCTGGCTGTGCAGGGTGACATGGCCACGGGATTGCTTGCTGAAGCCGTACACCATCGACAGGCCCAGGCCAATGCCCTGGCCGATCGCCTTGGTGCTGAAGAACGGCTCGAAGGCATGCTCCAGCGTGCTTTGCGCCATGCCCTGGCCGTCATCGATGATGCGCAGGCGTATATAGTCGCCGGCGCACAGGGCACCGCCGGGGAATTGCCCAGCGCCGATGTGCTGGTTACTTGCCTCGATGCGCAATTGGCCACCATTGGGCATGGCTTCGCAGGCATTGAGCAGCAGGTTTTCGAGGGCTTCGTGCAACTGCTGGTCATCGGCTTCTACGGACCACAGGCCCTTGTCGATTTGCACCTGCAGGGTCACGGCCGCGGTAAGGCAAGCCATCAGGCGCTTTGTCTGGAGCAGATCGTGCAGGTCTATCTGCTGGCTGTGCAGCGATTGCCGAGAAGAGAAGGCCAGCAGGCGGTGGGTCAGACGGGCTGCGCGGGACACCGCCTCGCGGCCCATGCGCAGCACGTTCTCCAGGCCATCGCTACGGCCCTGGCGCAAGCGCCGGTCGATCAGCTCGAAGCTGCCGCCAATGCTGGTGAGCAGGTTGTTGAAGTCATGGGCGACCCCACCGGCCAGTTGGCCGATGGCCTCCATCTTGCGCGTCTGGTGGCGGGCAAACTCGCTGCGCTGCTGCGCTTCGCCGGGAGGTGCGGCCTGGGCGTCAAGCCGTTGCTGCAGGGTCTGCAACTGGTCGCGCGCCAGATACTGGCGGCGCCGGTTGCGCAGGGCGGACTGGGTCACGTGCAGCAGCTGGGTGTTTTCGAACGGTGCGGCCAGCACGACCAGATTGCCCACCGGGTGGTTGGTCGAGCCCTTGGCTGCTGGGTCCCCTTGACCGAGCAGTACGACGGGCAGGTCCGACCAGCACGGTTGCTGGTCGATGAATGCCTGCAGCAATGCGCTTGGGCCCTGCTCGAATACCTGCTCGGCAATGATCGCCAGGCCCGCGCCTTCGGCCAGGCGGGCTTGCAGGTTGGCCAGGTCGACCGCGCACAGGCTGTCTATGCCCGCGCAAGCGAGCAGGCGCGCAATATCCGCGGCTATCGGCGGGGGCGCCAGGATCAATGCACGTTCGTCCAGCGCCAACGAACTGGCCAAAACGACTCTCCTGTAGGGTAGCCCGATATCCACTGGACCTCGGGCATAGCCCCAGGGTTCAACAATTTTCGGATATTGCCTACAGGCCCTGTTGCAGGACGGGGTCGTCCGGGTTCTGCCGCTCCAGCTCGGCCAGCAGCACCTGTACGTTCTGCAACTGGCCGGTTTCCTTCCAGTACTGGATCAGCAGCACCCGTGCGCGGCGATTGGCCGGCTGACGGCTGAGCACGGTTTCCAGTTGCTTTTGCGCGGCGTCGATTTGTTCCAGCTCATGCAGGGTTACCGCCAGTGTATAGCGGTAGTCGGCGTTGTCCGGGTCCAGTTCGACGGCGCGGGACAATGCCAGCAGTGCATACTCGCGCTGTTCGTGGCGGTTCAGCCAGAGCCCCAGTTCGTGCTGCAGAAAAGCCGAGTCGGGGCTCAGCGCCAGGGCTTTGCCTAGTACCTGACGCGAGGCATCGTGGTGGCCCTGGCGTTCCAGCAGGCGTACCTGGGTCGCCAGTGCGTCGAGGTTGCCTGGTGCTACCGTCAGGGCACGTTGCAGGGCAGTGGCGGCCAGGGTGTAGTCGTTTTCGTGCAGGTACAGGCGCGCCAGGTGGACTTGCGCGTCGGCGTCTTCGGGCTGTTGCTCCAGGGCCTGCTGGTATTGCTCCAGGGCGACCTGTAGCGGGCCGAAATACAGGCCGATGTCATCCGGATCGAGGCCGAGCAGGGCATCTACTGCGGCGAAGCGCACGCTTTGTTCGTCGTCGTCCAGCAGTGGGCCGAGCACCAGGCTGCGCTGCGCCGCTGGCAGCAGGCGGCGGATACCGGCAATGGCTGCGCGGCGCACCAGCGGGTCGGCATGCTCGAGGTCCTGGCGGGCGAGTTTCAATGCCTGGGGCGAAGGGTAGTTGGGCAGTTCGGCATACAAGGCCGCACGGCGGATGGGTGGCAGGTCGGTGCGCTGCAGTTGCTGGTACAGCACCCGTGCAGCGCCGGGTTGGCCCTCATGGGCCTGGCGCAGGGCCTTGGCGTAGCTGTGGGCCGGGAGGGTTGGCGGGGCTGGTGGGGTGTCCCGCCACAGGTAGCCGAACAGGGCCGATACCAAGATCAACAGCAGCAGGGCGATCAGGTAGCGGTTGCGTCTGGGCATCGGACGATCCGTGGCGGCGGGAAGGGCAGAGCTTGGGCTAGCTGGGGGGTAAATGCAACCGAGTGAGGGCTGACAGGTGCCTGGCTCGGATTTTTTGGGGGGGGCACAAATCGAGCGCCGCCCGCGCGGCGCTTCGCGGGACAAGCCCGCTCCCACATCTGTTTCGGGCCAGTCACTCCTGCAAGGTCACCTCTGTCCGCCTTGTTTGTTCTATTACATATCGAAGATTGGTTTGCTGCTTTTCATCCATCTCCAGTCATGCACCAAAGCTGCAACCCACCATGCACAGGAGTAATTGGCCCGAAACAGATGTGGGAGCGGGCTTGTCCCGCGAAGCGCCGCGCGGGCGGCGCTCGATCTCACAGGCGCTGAAGATTCAGAGGCATGCACCCTGCACACACCCTCAACAGCATAAAAAAGCCCCGCAAACCAAGGCCTGCGGGGCAAACGGTTGGGGGAGGAGCCAACCAAAGGAGTCGTTGAAACGGGTGTATCAGCGCGCGCTGGCTACAGTCTCCGGTTGCCAGCCGCCGCCCAGGGCCTTGTAGATGGAGACGATGCCGCGGTACAGCTCGACCTCACCCTGGGCCTGGGCATCTTCAGCGCTCAGCCGCTCACGTTCGGCATCGAGCAGCACCAGGTAGTCCACCGTACCCTCGCGATAACGAATCGAGGCCAGTTCCGCCGCCTTGCGGCTGGCGTCGCTCTGGCGCATCAGCGACAACAGCCGCTGCTGGGTCTTGTCGTAGTCGCTGAAGGCGTTGGCCGATTCTTCCAGGGCCAGCAACACCTGCTGTTCATAGTTGGCCAGCGCCCCTTCGGCATCGGCCTTGGCACCGCGCAGGCGGGCGCGCACGCTGCCCAGGTCGAAGGCAGCCCAGGTGATGCTCGGGCCCAGCGCCCAGGCATTGGCTGCCGAGGAGCCTATTTGCGAGCCACGGGCGGCAGTAAAGCCGAGGAAGCCGCTGAGGCTGACACGCGGGAACAGGTCGGCCGTCGCTACGCCAACGTTGGCGGTGGCAGCCGCCAGCTGGCGTTCGGCGCTGCGGATGTCCGGGCGGCGGCGCAGCAGTTCTCCCGGGTCTCCCACCGGTAGCGCCTTGGCAATGGCCGGCAGGGCCTTGGGCGACAGGTCGACGCTGAGCGCCTCGGGGCGCTGCCCGAGCAGGGTGGCGATGCGATGCCGGGCCCGCGCCTGTTCCGCCTGCAGTTGCGGCACGGTGGCTTCGACCCCGGCCAGGCGCGCGTCGGCCCGCACCACGTCAAGGTCGTTGCCCACGCCGGCATCGCGCAGGGTTTCGGTGATGGCCCGCGATTCCTGCTGGGTCTTGAGGTTGGCCAGGGCGATCTTCTCGCGCAATTGCGCGCCGCGCAGCTGGCCGTAGGCATCGACCAGCTCGGCGATCAGGCTGACCTGCAACTGCTGCAGGTCGGCCGCGGCTACCGCTTCCTGGGCTTCGCTGGCCTCGATCTGGCGCTGGATGCGGCCGAACAGGTCAAGCTCCCAGGCCATGTCCAGGCCCAGGTCGTAGCGCTCGCTGTTCACCCGTTGCGTGGTCTGGCCGGGGACCTGGCCCTTGCCGATGTCGCTGCTGGCGCGGCTGGTGACCACCGGGAACTGATCGTTTTCTGCGTCTTCGCGGATCGAACGGGCCGACTTCAGGCGGGCAAAGGCCACGCGCAGGTCACGGTTGCCGTCCAGCGAAGCCTGCACCAGCTGGTTCAGCACCGGGTCGTCGAACTGCTTCCACCACAGGCCTTCGAAACGGCTACGGTCGTAAGCCTTGGCCTGTACATCGCTGGCCAGTTGCGCGGGCTCGGTGGCCGGCGCCTGGTAGTCCGGGCCTACCGCGCAGGCCGCCAGGGCCAGCGCCAGCAGGCTCGGGGTCAAGGGTTTGAGCAGGTTCATGCATGGCTCTCCAGCGAGTGGGCGCGTTCGGCCTTGCGGGCTTGGCGACGCTCGACGAAACGGCGAATCAGGAAGAAGAACACCGGGGTCAGGAACAGGCCGAACACGGTCACACCGATCATCCCCGAGAACACCGCCACACCCATGGCATGGCGCATTTCAGAACCTGCACCGGAGCTGAACACCAGTGGTACCACACCCATGATGAAGGCGATCGAGGTCATCAGGATCGGCCGCAGACGCAGGCGGCAGGCTTCCAGTACCGCTGCCAGCGGGTCGAGACCCTTGGCTTGTTCGTCCTTGGCGAATTCGACGATCAGGATCGCGTTCTTGCACGCCAGGCCCACCAGTACGATAAGGCCGATCTGGGTGAAGATGTTGTTGTCACCCCCCGACACGATCACCCCAGTGATGGCCGACAGCAGGGTCATCGGCACGATCAGGATTACCGCCAGCGGCAGGCTCCAGCTTTCGTACTGGGCCGCAAGCACGAGGAAGGCCAGCAGCACGCACAGCGGGAAGACGAACAGTGCAGTGTTACCCGAGAGGATCTGCTGATAGGTCAGGTCGGTCCACTCGAAGGTCATGCCGTTGGGCAGTTCCTCTTTCAGCAGCTTCTCGATCGCTGCCTCGGCCTGGCCGGAGCTGTAGCCTGGGGCAGCGGCGCCGTTGATTTCGGCGGTGATGAAGCCGTTGTAGTGCATCACACGGTCAGGCCCGGAGGTGTCGCTGACCTTGAGGAAGGTCGCCAGCGGGATCATCTCGCCGAGGTTGTTGCGCACCTTCAGCTGGCCGATCTGCTCGGCATCGAGGCGGAACTGCTGTTCAGCCTGGACATTGACCTGGTAGGTACGGCCAAAGCGGTTGAAGTCGTTGGTGTACAGAGAGCCCAGGTAGACCTGTAGGGTGTCGAAGATGTCGGTGATCGCCACGCCGTGGGTCTTGGCCTTTTCCCGGTCGATGGCGGCATCCACCTGCGGCACGTTGACCTGGTAGCTGGTGAACAGGCCCGCCAGTTCCGGCACGTTGTGGCTCTTGGCGATGATGTTCTGGGTTTCCTTGTACAACGCCTCGTAGCCCAGGTTGCCACGGTCTTCGATCTGCAGGCGGAAGCCGCCGATGGTGCCCAGGCCTTGTACCGGCGGTGGCGGGAAGATCGCGATGTAGGCGTCCTGGATATCGGCGAACTGGGCATTGAGCGCAGCAGCGATGGCTGCAGCCGACTGGCTTGGGTCCTTGCGCTCGTCGAAAGGCTTGAGCGGGGTGAACACGATGCCGCTGTTGGGGCTGTTGGTGAAACCGTTGATCGACAGGCCAGGGAAGGCCACCGAGTCGGCCACGCCAGGCTGCTTCAGGGCAATTTCGCTCATGCGCTTGATGACTGCCTCGGTACGGTCGAGGCTGGCGGCGTCAGGCAGCTGCGCGAAGGCTACCAGGTACTGCTTGTCCTGGGCCGGCACGAAACCGGTCGGGGTGGACGAGAAGCCCAGGTAGGTCAGGCCCATCAGGCCGGCATACACGAACAGCGCGATACCGCTGGAGCGGATGACCCGGCGCACACCGCCGACATAGCCGTGGCTGGCGCGGTCGAAGAAGCGGTTGAACGGTGCGAACAGCCAGCTGCCCAGCAGTTTTTCCAGGAACCGCGAGAAACGGTCCTTGGGCGCGTGGTGGTCCTTCAGCAGCACGGCAGCCAGGGCCGGCGACAGGGTCAGCGAGTTGAACGCCGAGATCACCGTGGAAATGGCGATGGTCAGGGCGAACTGCTTATAGAACTGCCCGGTCAGGCCGGAAATGAACGCAGCAGGTACGAACACGGCGCACAGCACCAGCGCGGTGGCGATGATCGGCCCGGTGACTTCGCCCATGGCCTTTTGCGTGGCTTCCAGCGGTTTCAGGCCAAGCCCGATATTACGTTCGACGTTCTCCACCACAACGATGGCGTCGTCCACCACGATACCGATGGCCAGGACCAGGCCGAACAAGGACAGCGCGTTGAGCGAGAAGCCGAACAGGTGCATTACCGCAAAGGTACCGATCAGCGATACCGGCACGGCCATCAGCGGGATGATCGAGGCACGCCAGGTCTGCAGGAACAGGATGACGACCAGCACGACCAGCACCAGCGCTTCGAACAGGGTGTGTACCACGGCTTCGATGGAGCCACGGACGAACACGGTCGGGTCATAGACGATGCTGTAGTCCATGCCCTCGGGGAAGTCCTTCTTCAGCTCGGCCATCTTCGCCCGCACTTCGTCGGAGATCTCGATGGCGTTGGAGCCTGGGCGCTGGAAGATCGGGATGGCCACCGCCGGCTGGTTGTTCAGCAGCGAACGCAGGGCATACTGGCTGGAGCCCAGTTCGACCCGGGCGATGTCCTTCAGGCGAGTGATTTCGCCATCGGCACCGGCGCGGATGATGATGTTCTCGAACTCTTCCTCATTGACCAGGCGGCCCTGGGTGTTGATCGACAGCTGGAAGCTGGTCGAACCCGGGGCGGGTGGGGCGCCCAGCTGGCCGGCGGCCACCTGGCGGTTCTGTTCGCGGATCGCAGCCACCACATCACTGGCGGTGAGGTTGCGCGAAGCGGTCTTGTTCGGGTCCAGCCACACGCGCAGCGAGTAGTCGCCCATGCCGAACAGCTGCACATCGCCCACGCCGCCCAGGCGCGCCAGCTCGTCCTTGATGTTGAGGATGGCGTAGTTGGACAGGTAGAGCATGTCGTAGCGGTTGTCCGGCGAGGTCAGGTGCACGACCATGGTCAGGTCGGGCGAGGCCTTGTCGACGGTGATACCGATGCGGGTCACTTCCTCTGGCAGCTTGGGCTGGGTACGGGTGACGCGGTTCTGCACCTGCACCTGGGCGTTGTCCAGGTCGGTGCCCAGGGCGAAGGTGATGGTCAGCGTCAGCTTGCCGTCAGCGGTGGACTGGGAGGACATGTACAGCATGTTCTCCACGCCGGTAATCGCCTGCTCCAGTGGCGCGGCGACGGTTTCGCCGATGACCTTGGGGTTGGCGCCGGGGAAGTTGGCGCGCACCACCACGGTGGGCGGCACCACTTCGGGGTATTCGCTGATCGGCAGCTGGAACAGCGAGATCGAACCCGCGATCAGCAGCACCAGCGACAGCACCGCGGCGAAGATTGGCCGGGTAATGAAGAATTTCGAGAAGTTCATCGGTGTGGTCCCTTAACCGCGTGGCGCCTGGGCGCTGGCGACTTTCACGTTGTTGCCCGCCACCTTTGGCGCCGGGTTGCTGGCCTCCAGGGCCTGGCGCTGCTGGGCGAGGGCGGCGAGGGTCTGCTCGCTGGCCATCGGTGTCTCTTGCGGGGTGACCGGTGAGCCAGGGCGCACGCGCTGCAGGCCCTTGACCACGATGCGGTCGTCCTTGCCCAGGCCGCTGCGCACGATGCGCAGGCCTTCCAGCTTCGGCCCCAGCTCGACAGCGCGGTAGGCGGCCTTGTTGTCCTTGTCCATGACCAGCACGAACTTCTTGCCAAGGTCGGTGCCCACGGCTTCGTCGTTGATCAGCACGGCCTGGTACTGGGCGCTGCCCACCAGCTTCAGGCGTGCATACAGGCCCGGGGTGAACTGGCCGTCGCTGTTGTCGAACACCGCACGGCCACGGATGGTGCCGGTGCGCGGGTTGACCTGGTTGTCGACGAAGTTCATCTGGCCCAGGTGCGGGTTGCCGGTTTCGTTGGTCAGGCCCAGGTATACCGGGGTGCTTTGGCCACGCTGGCCTTCGCGGGCCAGCTGGGTGTACTTGAGGTACACGCGCTCGTCGGCGTCGAAATAGGCGTACACCTTGTCGGTGGAGACCACGCTGGTCAGCGGCGTGACATCGGCGGTGACGATGTTGCCGGCGGTGAACTGGGCGCGGCTGACGCGGCCGCTGATGGGCGCGGTGACACGGGTGAAGCTGAGGTTCAGGCGTGCCAGGTCGAGCTGCGCCTGGATCGCGTCGACCCCGGCGCGGGCTTCGGCGGCGGCGCTGCTACGCGATTCGGCCAGCTCTGCGGAAATGGCATTGCTGTCACGCAGGCGTTCGCCACGGCGGGCTTCGTTGGCGCTGCGGATGGCGGTGGCCTTGGCTTGCTGTAGCTGGGCTTCGAGGCGGCGGACCTCTGCCTGGAACGGGCGAGGGTCGATCTGGAACAGCAGATCGCCTTTCTTGACCTGGGCGCCTTCAGTGAAGGCCACCAGGTCGATCTGGCCGGAGACCCGTGGGCGTACCTCGACGGTTTCCGGGGCTTCGAGGCGGCCGGTGAACTCGTCCCATTCGTTGATCGGTTGCTCGATCACCTTGGCCACACTGACCTTCGGCGCGGCGGGAGCCTGCACCGCGTCGGGGGTTCGACCGCAAGCGCTGATCACCACCACTGCCAGGGCAGCGAGGGGGAAGCGCAAGGGTTTGAGTGATTGTTCCATGGAGAACTCCGCCAATGTATTAGTAGTGGGCGGAGTGTGAGTGTCTTGCGCGTGATGCACGAATCGAACGGGCCGAAGGTTATTATCACGATGAATGATATGTGTGAATCAGTCATCGATCTTGGGCATGTTCGCCGGCGATCCGCTTACCCTGTGGGAGCGGCTTCAGCCGCGAAGAATCCAGCGCGGTGCATGGCCCCGGCTGCGCCGGGGTTCGCGGCTGAAGCCGCTCCCACAGGGTCGCTGCTGATTCAACAAGTCGCATGCAGTTCCGTGACAGCGGCGCGCCTGGTCCCGCAGTGGCTACTCAGTGAATGCTCGAGGCCAGTTCGAAGATCGGCATGTACATCAGGATCACGATCAGGCCGATCAGCAGGCCGATGAAGGTCATCAGCAGTGGTTCGAACAGCTTGACGAACCATTCCACCCAGCGGCCGATTTCCTGGTCATGGAAGTCGGCGCAGCGCTCCAGCATCTCGCCCAGGTTGCCGGACTGCTCGCCAGCCCGCAGCAGGCGCAACGATACCGGCGTGACCAGTTGCCCCGCTTCCAGGGCGTCGGACAGCGGCAGCCCTTCGCCGACCCGCTGGCTGGCGTGCTCCAGGCCTTGGGCCGCCGCGCTGCCGAGCAGGCCGCGGGCCATGCCCATGGCAGTGAGGATGGGGATGCCGCCTTGCAGCAGGATGCCCAGCGAGCGGTAGAAGCGCGCCAGTTCATACATCATCAGGCGTTGGTGCAATGCAGGCAGGCGCCGCAGCTGGCACGCTGCCCAGCGCCGCACCCGTGGCTGGCGACGCAGCAGCCACAGCGTCGCGACCACGCCGACGGTGCCCAGCGCCAGCGGCAATTGCTGGGCATGCAGGAACAGGCCGATCTGCATCAGTAGCCGAGACAGCCAGGGCAGCTCGGTGCCCATGCCCTCGAATACCTGGCTGAAACGCGGCACCACGTAGCCAAGCAGGAACAGCACCACGCCACCGCCCACCAACAACAGCAGCAACGGGTACACCGAGGCGCCCACCAGCTTCTGCCGTACCAGGTCCAGGCGCTGGCGGTAGCTGATGTAGCGGGCAAGGGCGTCGCCCAGCGCGCCGGTTCGCTCGCTGGATTGCACCAGCGCCACGTACAGTGGCGGGAACACCCGTGGCTGCTGGCCCAGGGCCTGGGACAGCGAGCGGCCTTCGTACAGTTGGCGGACCAGTTCGCCGAGCACTTTGCGCGTTGCGGCAGCGGGGGCCTTTTCGGCCAGGCTTTCCAGTGCGTCGATCAGCGGCAGGCCAGCGTTGAGCAGGGTCGAAAGTTCCTGGCTGAACAGCACCAGGTCGAAGCTTGCTTCACGGCGCCAGGCCATGCCGCGCAAGGCGCCGCCGTGGCCACGCAGGGTGAGCACGCGCAGGCCCTGGTCCTCGGCCTGGCGGCGAGCCTGGTCGGCGTCCTCGGCGTCGATCTGCAACTGCACCACACCCTGCCTGCCCAGGGCCTTGAGGCTGTAGCGCATGGCCGTTCTCCCTACTGCCAACTGGTGATTTCGGCGTTTTCCCCGTCGCCACCGGGCTGGCCATCCTTGCCCATCGACAGCAGGTCGTACTCGCCGCCGTTTTCGCCAGGTTGCCGGTAAATGTACGCGCGGCCCCACGGGTCCTGCGGCACGGCCTTCTGCAGGTACGGGCCAGTCCAGCGCGCTTCGCCACTGGGGGCGACCACCAGGGCCTGCAGGCCTTGCTCGCTGCTGGGGTAGTGGCCGACTTCCAGGCGGTACAGGTCCAGCGCCTTGCTCAGGCCCTCTATCTGCGCCCGCGCTACCTTGGCCTCGGAGCGGCCGAGCTGGCTGAAGTACTTGGGCGCGACGATACCGGCCAACAGGCCGAGCACCACCAGGACTACCAGGAGTTCGAGCAGGGTGAAGCCACGTTGGGGGTTGGTTCTGCGCTGCATGGTGAAGCCCTCCGCTGCATGGGGACAAGCTTTTCGCAAGCCCCATGCAACAGCCGTGCACGCCTGCCCTCGCGCCTTGCATCATGCGGCACGCAAAGCGGCACAGTGCTTGCGTCGTGGTCATCGACCTCGGGTTTTCCGGGGTATATCCCCCAACATCGGGGGTACCACGAAGAGGCGACCGACATGCGTGGACTCATTCTCGGTTTGATCTGGCTGGTGGCAGGTGCTGCCCAGGCCGATGTGTACATTTCCATCGACGCCAAGGGCAGCTACATACTGACCAACGTCCATCGACCGGGGCGCCTCTATGAAACGGTGATCAGCGAGCCGAAGGCCCAGGCCGGCCCGGCCAACGCGCAGCTTATCACCGGCCGCCCCTATGCCAAGCTGGTCGCCGCCGCGGCGCGTACCCATGACGTCCCCCCGGCGTTGCTGCATGCGGTGATCAAGGCCGAGTCCGGCTACAACCCCAAGGCCCGTTCGCCGGCGGGCGCGGTGGGGCTGATGCAATTGATGCCGGATACCGCCCGCGAGATGGGCGTGGAAAACCGCCTGGACCCGGAAGACAATGTGCAGGGCGGGGCCCGCTACCTCAAGCGCATGCTCGACTTGTTCGACAATGACATTACCCTGGCCGTGGCGGCCTACAATGCCGGCCCCGACGCGGTACTGCGCCGTGGTGCGGTACCGCCATTCGCCGAGACCCGGCGCTATGTGCCCAATGTGCTGCGCGAGTACCGCAGGTTGCAGGGATTGGTGGGGGATTAGCCTTTATAACTGCCTTTAAATGCTGGCGCGGTCGCTGTGGGAGCGGGTTTACCCGCGAAGAATGCGACGCGGTGGATGGCACCGGCTGCGCCGGTGTTCGCGGGTAAACCCGCTCCCACAGGGGGCGTGGGGGCATTTGGATTTTTGAAGGCAGGTGCATTCACCGCAATGACAGAAACAATACCCTTCGGCGGATGCCACCAAGCCGACCCGATGGTTTCCCCAACTCTGGGCTATAACCTTCTGAAGGTGCCCAGTTGTGGAGTCCGTCATGGACATCGCCCCTCGTTCCGACGCTATTGACGTACCCGCCGGTAACGAACTGGCCACCCCACGCAAGCCGTTCAACCTGCTGCGCTGGTACGCCTGGGTCAGCCTGGCCATCATCCTCTCGGTAGCGGTAGGGCTGGGGTTGATTTCCAGCCGTTTCATCATCGACGAGAGCATCGAACGCGATGCCTTGCTCACCGCACAGTTCATCACCTCCATCGCCGATGCCGAAGTGCGCCATGTGTCGATCCCCAATGTGCGCACCATGGGTGAACTGCTCGACCCGCGCATCGACCGCGCCAACCTGCTCGACGTCGACCCGGACGCCCGGCGCAGGGCGCGTGGCGAGTTTCTCGACCACATCGCCCACCTGCCCGACATGCTGCTGGCCAACATCTATGCCCCGGACCGTACGGTGATCTGGTCCAGCAACCCCGCACTGGTCGGCAAGCTGATCGAAGGTGATGACGACCTGGAGCAGGCCTTCGAGTACAAGATGCGAGTCTCGGCCAGCTACCACAACTTCGAGCAGGCCCGCGCCGAACAGAAGTTCGTCACCCCACCCGAGCAGTTGTTCATCGAGAACTACATTCCACTGTTCGATGCCGATGGCGAGCAAGTCACGGCGATGGTCGAGATCTACAAGGAGCCCCATGACCTGATCGTGCGCATCGAGCATGGCCTGATTCTGATCTGGCTGGCGATCACCGTCGGCGCCGGGCTGGTCTATATCGGCCTGTACGGCATCATGCACCGCGCCGCACGCCTGCTGTCGGTGCAGCAGAAGCGACTGATCAGCAATGAAACCTACGTGGCACTGGGTGAGGTGTCTTCGGCGGTGGCCCACAGCCTGCGCAACCCGCTGGCCAGCATCCGCTCCAGTGCCGAGCTGGCCCAGGCATTCGACGATGGCCCGGCGCAGCGCAATGTCAACGATATCATCAGCCAGGTCGACCGCATGTCGCAGTGGATCCGCCAGATGTTGCAGTCGTTGCGCCCGCTCAACGATGAGGCAGTGGCAGTGGATTTGCCGCTGGCATTGCAGGAAAGCCTGCAGACCTACTCGGTGCCGCTGGCGCGCGGCGGAGTGAGCCTGGACCTGCAACCTGTACCGGCGGTTCAGGTGTTGGGGCACCCGGTGTTGCTGCGGCAGATTTTCAGCAGCCTTATCGCCAACGCCCTGGAGTCGATGGAGCAGGGGGGGCGGTTGCGTGTCGAGGTGGTGCGTCATGACCGGCGTAACCTGACCCTGCGCCTGTCCGACAATGGCAAAGGCATGAACGAAGAGCAGCAGCGCATGGCCTTCCGGCCTTTCTTCACCACCAAGCAGGGTGGGCTGGGCGTGGGCCTGGTGTTGGTGAAACGCATCATGGAGCGCTTCGGTGGTGGCGTGCGGCTCAGTAGCAGTGAAGGCCATGGCACCAGGGTTTCGCTGAGTTTCCGGCTGGTCAAATGATGCTATTTTGGATTAGAAAGATGAGTTAACTCATTGTTTATAAAGGGTGTTGTCTTGGTTTGGGTGTAAATCCCCAAATGTGGGGGATTAACCTCCATAACGATTCAAGAAGATTCGGTAACTACATGATTTATAAGAATTAGTTAGATAGGGCGGTTGGCTGGTAGGGTTCTTGCAACGTGGGAGATGGAGCGCAATACACGACAAGTGGCAGCTGCGGCTGCACGGGTGGAGTGCTATCAATTGGCTACTGTTCGTCGCCTTGAGGCTTTTCTGAACGGACGTCCTGCGCGGGAAGCACGCGATGCAGATGCTGGATAATGAAGTTGCCGACAAGGCCAGTACTAGCGCCAGCGGTGTGGCGGTGCCATTGCGCGAATTCAATCTGCTGCGCTGGTTTTCGGTTATCAGCCTGCTGATCATCGCCTCGGTGGCGGGCGGGCTGGGTTATGTGTCGACGCGTTTCGTGGTGCGCGACAGCGTCGAGCGCGATGCCATGCTCACCGCCCAGTTCATCCAGGCCATGGCCCAGGCCGAAGTGCGCCATTCGCAGTTGCCACCCGGCACAACCATGGGCGAGTTGCTTGACCCGCGGCTGGACCAGCAGCATTTGCAATTCACCCCGGAGCTGGCTGAATCGACCCGGGTCGAGTTCCTCGACCATGTCGACCACCTGCCCGACACCTTGCTGGCCAACGTCTATGCACGTGACCGAACCATCGTCTGGTCGACCAACCCGGAGCTGATCGGCAAGCGCATCGAGGCCGATGGCGACCTCGACCGCGCCTTCCACTCGCGCAAGGCAGTGTCGGCCAGCTACCACCAGGCCGATGATGACCGTGAAGAGCAGAAGTTTCAGCGTGAACCGCGCTACCTGTTCATCGAGAACTACATCCCGCTGTTCGACAGCCAGGGCGAGCAGGTGCTGGCCATGGTGGAAATCTACAAGGAACCGCAGGATCTGGTTCGGCGCATCCAGCGCGGCTACGTGTTGATATGGGCATCGACCCTGGTAGGCGGGGCGCTGGTCTACTTCGGCCTGTTCTGGATAGTGCGCCGCGCGGCGCAGCTGCTGCACCTGCAGCAGGACCGGCTGGTTGCCAGTGAAACCTATGTGGCCCTGGGCGAGATGTCCTCGGCGGTGGCCCATAGCTTGCGCAACCCGCTGGCGAACATTCGCTCCAGCGCCGAACTGGCCCAGGAAATCGCCAACCCCGCAGCGCAGAAGAACATCACCGACATCATCAGCCAGGTCGACCGCATGTCGCGCTGGGTGCGTGACCTGCTGGTTTCGCTGCGCCCGACCAGTGACGAAGCCGAGGCCGTGGACTTGGTGACCGCCATCGAGGACACCCATTTGGCCTTCGCCCAGCAGATCGAACGCAACGGTGTACGCTTTTGCTACGAAGGCCCCGGGTCACAATGGGTGGCCAGCCAGCCCCTGCAGCTCACGCAGATTCTCAATACCCTGTTCTCCAATGCCCTGGAAGCCATGCCTGAAGGCGGCATGCTGCGCGCCCAGGTCAATGTGCAGGATGGGCAGCGTGCCGAGTTCGTCCTCAGCGATACCGGCAAGGGCATGAGCAACCAGCAGGAGCGGATGGTATTCAAGCCGTTCTACACCACCAAGCAGGGTGGCCTTGGCGTAGGCCTGGCCCTGGTCAAACGCATCATGGAGCGTTTTGGCGGCTCGGTCAGCCTGAGCAGCCGCGAAGAGGAAGGAACCCGCGTCAGCCTCATATTCAATATCGCAGCGGGAGGGGACCATGGAGCACAGCATCCTGGTAGTCGAGGATGATGAAATTCTCGCCGACAACATTCGCACCTACCTTGGCCTCAAGGGCTTCGAGGTCACCGTGTGCCACAGTGCGGAGCTGGCGCTGGAGCAGATCAAGCGGGGCCAGCCCGATGCGGTGCTGACCGACAACTCGCTGCCGGGCATGAGCGGGCACGACCTGCTGCGTACCTTGGTGGCGCAGGTGCCGGACCTGAAAGTGATCATGATGACCGGCTACGGCAATGTGGAAGATGCCGTGCAGGCAATGAAGGAAGGCGCCTTCCATTACCTGACCAAGCCGGTTGTGCTGGCCGAGCTCAAGCTGACCCTGGACAAGGCGCTGGCTGCCGAGCGCATGGAGCGCACGTTGTCGTTCTACCAGGAGCGCGAGGCGCAGAAGTCCGGGTTGCAGGCGTTGATCGGCGAATCACCGACGATGCTCACGCTCAAGCACACCCTGCGCCAGGTGCTGGATGCCGAGCGGCGCATGGCCAGTGACGACTTGCCACCGGTGCTGATCGAAGGCGAGACCGGTACCGGCAAGGAGTTGGTCGCCCGCGCCCTGCATTTCGACGGTTCGCGCAGCAAGGGGCCGTTCATCGAATTCAACTGCGCCTCGATCCCGGCCAACCTGCTGGAGGCCGAGCTGTTCGGCCACGAGAAAGGCGCCTTTACCGATGCCAAGGAGCGCCGGGTGGGCCTGGTGGAGGCTGCCGATGGCGGCACCTTGTTCCTCGACGAGATTGGCGAGATGGACCTGGTGCTGCAGGCCAAGCTGCTCAAGTTGCTGGAAGACCGCAGTATCCGCCGGATCGGCGCGGTGAAGGAGCGCAAGGTCGACCTGCGGGTGATCAGCGCTACCAACTGCAACCTGGAACAGATGGTGCAACAGGGCAAGTTCCGCCGCGACCTGTTCTTCCGCCTGCGCATCATAGCCCTGAAGGTACCGCGCCTGTACGCCCGCGGGCAGGACGTGCTGCTGCTGGCGCGGCATTTCCTGGCTCATCATGGCCGGCGTTATGGCAAGCCGAACCTGCGCTTTTCCGCCGAGGCGGAAAACCTGATGCTCGGTTACAGCTGGCCAGGCAATGTGCGCGAACTGCGCAACATGCTGGAGCAGACCGTGCTGCTGGCACCGAACGAGGTGGTGCAGGCGCACCAGCTCAACCTGTGCATGACCCTGATCGACGAGCCGCTCGTGCAGCAGGCGACGCCTGCAGTGTTCGAAATGCCCCGGCACGAACCCGAGCCCGGCACCAGCCTGCCGGACATGGAGCGCGACCTGGTATGCAAGACCCTGGATCGCACGGACTGGAACGTGACCAAGTCGGCTCGCATGCTCGGGCTGTCGCGGGACATGCTGCGGTACCGGATCGAGAAGCTGGGGCTGACCCGGCCGGACAAACGCCAGTGGTGAGCAAGGGGCTTGCGGGAGCGGTATTGCCTCGAGGTTGTCGCTGTACCTGTAGGAGCGGCCTTGTGTCGCGAAAGGGCTGCAAAGCAGCCCCAGCAATTTCAACTGTTGCGCATCAATCCTGGGGCCGCGTTGCGGCCCTTTCGCGACACAAGGCCGCTCCTACAGGGATTGCGGCAACTTTTAGAATTTGAGGGCATTGATCAACGCTGATTATCGGCTTCCCCCTGCCGCCCGGTACCTTCCGAACCACTGCCATCCATCCCCGGCAAATCCCGGTTGTCATTCTGTTCAGCTGGCGGGCTGTCCGGGTCGTTGCCTTGTATGCGCGGGTCGGTGTCCCGCGGCATGGGCTTTTCGATCGGGTTGAGGGTACTGTCCGCACCCGGCTTGGGCGCTGGGTTGTGCGGGTCGTCGGGGTAGGTGGGGCCGGTGCCGGCAGCCATGGCAAATGGCGCGGCGAGCAGGGCAATCAGCAGGATGCTTGAACGGGGCATGGCAGACTCCTTTGCTTCGGGCAGGGCTGATACTTCCCTTCGGCCCTACCCGAAGCTTCAAGGTGCCATTACCCCGATCAACGGTTACACCACCAGCGACAGCAACATGATGAAGATGATGCCGACGATCGACAGGATGGTCTCCATCATGCTCCAGGTCTTGAACGTTTCCGCCACGGTCATGTTGAAGTACTGCTTCACCAGCCAGAAGCCGGCGTCGTTGACATGGGACAGGATCAACGAACCGGCGCCGGTGGCCAGCACCAGCAGTTCACGGTTGACCCCCGGCACCAGGTCGATCACCGGTGCCACGATGCCCGCGCCGGTGATGGTGGCAACCGTGGCGGAGCCGGTGGCGATGCGGATTACCGCCGCGACCAGCCAGGCCAGCATGATGGGCGAAATCTCCGCCTGCACGGCCATCTGCCCGATCACGTTGCCCACCCCGGTGTCTACCAGCATCTGCTTGAAGCCGCCACCTGCACCCACGATCAGCACGATCGCCGCAGTCGGTGCCAGGCTCTGGTCGAGCATCTTCATGATCTGCTGGCGGTTGAAGCCACGGGCCGAGCCAAAGGTATAGAAGGCCAGCAGCAGGGCAGCGAGCAAGGCGGTGATGGGGTGGCCGATCAGGTCCATCCACTGGCGCACGATATGCTCGGCCGGCAGTACCACGTCGGCGAAGGTCTTCAGCAGCATCAGCACCACCGGCAGCAGCACGGTGATCAGAGTGATGGTGAAGCTCGGCAAATTGCCCTGGTCGGACTCCTTGGCGATCTGATCCATCAACTCCTGGGACGGGGTGCCCGGGATGTAGCGGGAAATGAAGTTACCGAACAGCGGACCGGCGATGATGGCGGTAGGCAGCGCCACGATCAGGCCATAGAAGATGGTCTTGCCGATGTCGGCGTGGAAGATGCCGATCGCCAGCAGCGGGCCCGGGTGCGGGGGTACCAGGCCGTGCACCACCGACAGGCCGGCCAGCAGCGGAATGCCGATCTTGATCAGCGACACGCCTGAGCGCCGGGCGACGATGAACACCAGCGGAATCAGCAGCACGAAGCCGATCTCGAAGAACAGCGGGATGCCGACCAGGAAAGCGGCGAACATCATCGCCCAGTGCACGTTCTTCTTGCCGAAGGCTCGAATGAGCGTTTGCGCGATCTGGTCGGCCCCTCCGGAGTCGGCCATCAGCTTGCCAAGCATGGTGCCCAGGGCGAGCACGATGCCGACGAAGCCCAGAACGCCGCCGAAACCGTCCTGGAACGACTTCATGACCTTGGCCACCGGCATGCCGGAGGTCAGACCAAGGAAGCCGGCCGCGATGGTCAGGGCGACGAAGGGGTGGACTTTGAAATGGGTGATCAGCAGGATCAGCCCGACGATGGTAACCAGCGCGTCGAGCAGCAGGAAGGTATCAGTAGCCAGTCCGAACATGGTTTGAAGGCCTCGGTCTTATCGTTGTTTTGGCGTAGCTTTTTTGCAACTTTGCTTGCGCTTGCGGGGCAGGGTAGCGCTGTCTTGGGTGAGCCGAGAAAGCCGCCGGGGTCAGGCGGTTTGTGCCAGGCCCGGCTCACCGCGGCCCTTTAGCCAGCGGTCCACCTCATCAGCAAGCGCTTCGATGGGCTTGGTGGCGTCAAGCGCGATAGTCAGCGGTTCGCCGTGTGGCGGCTCCAGGGCAGCGAACTGGCTGTCGATGAGGCTCGCCGGCATGAAATGCCCTGGGCGGGCCAGCACGCGTTTTTCCGCCTCGGCGGGTGACAGCTCGAGGAACACGAACACCAGCCCGGGCATGGCACCGCGCAGGGAGTCGCGATAGCGGCGCTTGAGGGCCGAACAGGTCAGGATTGGACGTTCCCCGGCCTGGGTCGTGGCTTGCAGCTCCTCACCAAGACGCACCAGCCAGCCAGCACGGTCGCTGTCGTCCAGGGGGATGCCAGCGCTCATCTTGCGGATGTTTTCGGCAGGGTGGAAAGCGTCGCCTTCGATCAGGCGACCGCCGCTTCGGGCGGCGATGGCAGCGCCGATGCAGCTTTTGCCGCATCCGGCCACGCCCATCACCACGATGGCGGACAGGGGAGAATTCATCAGTACCTCCTGCGGGGGAGATAGCGCTGTCTCGTCGTCGACGAACAGCCTCCTCCCCGGTGTTATTGATCTTGTCCTTACGCAGTATGGACGCTTGGCGGCGAGCGCGCGGTGGCTGCTACCAAAGATTACATTGCCTGCGTCCTGAGACAGCGCTACCTTAGTGGCCGTTCCCTCTCCTTGCAAGTAGTAAAATTACAACATCCATGTCTCGCACCGGCTCCCGTACCACAGGTCGTCCCACCCTGGCAGAAGTCGCCAGGCTTTCCGGGGTTTCCCCGATTACCGCCTCGCGCGCCCTGCGTGGGGTGAGCACGGTTGCGCCGGCGCTGGTGGAAAAGGTCGTTGCTGCCGCGGCCAGCCTCGGCTATGTGGCCAACCCGGCAGCTCGCGCCCTGGCGTCGGCGCGCAGCCAGTCGGTGGTGGTATTGATCCCGTCGCTGTCCAACCAGTTGTTCATCGACACCCTGGAAGCCATTCATGAGGTCATGCGCCCACGCGGGCTCGAGGTGCTGATTGGCAACTATCACTACGATCTTGCCGAAGAAGAGAACCTCATCCGCAATTACCTGGCCTACCAGCCCTGCGGCATGCTGTTGACCGGTTTCGAGCGCAGCGAGGCATCGCGGCAGATGCTGGCGGCCAGTGGCGTACCCTGTGTGCACATGATGGAACTGAATGGCGAGGCCGGGGCGTTGTCGGTCGGCTTCTCGCAGCAGCAGGCCGGGCGTGCCGCGGCCCGCCACCTGATCGAGCGCGGGCGCAAGCGCCTGGCGTTCATTGCCGCCCAGCTCGACCCTCGGGTGATGCAGCGTGCCGAAGGGTTCCGCCAGGCGTTGGCCGAGGCCGGCTTGCAGGCGGCCGAGCTGGAAGTGCTGGCGCCGGAGCCGTCTTCGATTGCCTTGGGCAGCGCGTTGTTCAGCCAGCTGTTGCAGCAGGCGCCGGATGTGGACGGTATCTTCTTCTGCAACGACGACCTGGCCCAGGGCGCGGTGCTGCAGGCATTGCGCCAAGGGGTGGAGGTGCCTCGGCAGGTGGCGATGGTCGGTTTCAACGACCTGCCAGCTTCGGCGCACATGGTGCCGCGGCTGACCTCGATTCGCACGCCTCGGGCCGCCGTAGGGCGCGGTGCGGCGCAGGCGCTGCTGGCGTTGCTCGATGGCAAGCGGGTACCGAATGCGCAGCAGGACCTGGGCTTCGAGTTGATGGTGCGGGAGAGTTCCTGAGCCCGGGCGCTTGCCCATCCCGGTCAAGAAGCGCGCTCCGTACTACGAATGCAATAATTACAAGGTGATAGCACTGTGCTTGCATGGCGCTAACGGCGATCTATGCTCAGGACACCGCGCATACAGGAGCCCGGCGTCATGTTCGATTTCCACCGCAAGTCCGATCTGGTCGAAATCCAGCGCAGTCATGAGGCCTTGGCCAGCTTGCAGGCCAAGCTGGCGGCGATCAGCCGCTCCATGGCAATGATCGAGTTCACCCCCGACGGCACGATCCTCGATGCCAATGAGCGCTTCTGCCAGGCCATGGGCTACAGCGCCGAGGAGTTGCGCGGCAAGCACCATCGGCTGTTCTGCGATCCGGGCTACGCGAAGAGCGCCGAATACCAGCAACTGTGGCGTGAACTGGGGCAGGGCAAGGCCATCAGCGGTACCTTCGAGCGCATCGACAAGGCCGGCCGCGAGGTCTGGCTGGAAGCCAGCTACATGCCGGTAATGGACGAACAGCGCCAGGTCACCAGCGTGATCAAGGTGGCATCCGACATCAGCCAGCGAGTGATGGAGGAGCACGAGAGCGAAAGCCTGCTCAAAGCCATCAGCCGCTCCATGGCGGTGATCGAATTCACCCCGCAAGGCCGGGTGATCAAGGCCAACCAGAACTTCCTCGACACTATGGGCTATCGTCTGGAGGAGGTGGTTGGCCGCCATCATGGGCTGTTCTGCCTCGCGCATGAGCGCGAATCGGCCGAGTACCGCGAGTTCTGGGCATCGCTCAACCGCGGCGAGTACCACTCGCACCGTTTCGAGCGTGTCGACAAACATGGCCAGACGGTCTATCTGGAGGCCTCCTACAACCCGATCTTCGACAGCAAGGGCCGCTTGTACAAGGTAGTGAAGTTCGCCACCGACATCACCCGCCAGGTCAGCACCCAGCAAAGCGCGGCCGATGCTGCCCATGCCAGTTCGGTACAGACCGATGCCTGCGCGCGCAAAGGCACCGAAGTAGTACAGCAAGCGGTACAGGTCATCGAGCAGATTTCCCATGAACTCAACGACGCGGCACGCAGTATCGATGCGGTGAGCAAGCAGTCGGATGTGATCGGGCAGATAGTGCTGACCATCCGTGGCATTGCCGACCAGACCAACCTGTTGGCTTTGAACGCAGCCATAGAGGCGGCCCGCGCCGGCGAGCACGGGCGCGGTTTTGCCGTGGTGGCCGACGAGGTGCGCAGCCTGGCGGCGCGAACCAGCAAGGCTACCCTGGAAATCGTCGACGTGGTGCGGCAGAACCACGACCTGTCGCTGTTGGCCGTGGCCAGCATGCAGTCGAGCCTGAAGCGTACCGGCCATGGTGTGGCGCTGGCCAACGAAGCCGGTACGGTGATCATGGAAATCCAGCAGGGTTCACGGCACGTGGTAAACGCTATCAGCCAGATCAGTTCGACGCTGCAATTGCACTGAGCACATCGCCCAGCTCGTCCAGCAGGGTCTCCAGGCTGGCCTGTAATTGCAGGCGAAGGTCAACCGTCGGCAGGCCTTGGTCGTGGGCCTGCTCGATGGCTTCGCAATCCTTGACCAGCGTGCGTACCTTGAGCATCTTCGCACCACCTTTGATCCGGTGAGCCAAGGCGCGCAAAGTTTCGCCGGGGGCCTCTGCTGGCAACGCCCGCAAGGTGGCCAGGTCTTCGCTGACGCTTTGTGACAACTGCTGCAGCAAGTTCCGCGTCAGTTGTTCGTCGTCCTGGGTCAGGTGGCGCAGTTCGCCAAGGTTGAACCCGCTGGCGCGCCGTGCTGTCGGCTGTTGCCGGGCGTGGGCGTGGGGCAGGTGGGTCTTGAGCGTACGCAGGCCGATGGGTTTGAACAGGCATTCGTCCATGCCGCTGGCCAGGCAGCGGGCACGCTCCTCGGCCTGGGCGTTGGCGGTGACGCCGAGAATGCGGCATGCCGCCAGGCCGCGTTCGCCCTCGAGGCTGCGGATACGGCGGGTCAGTTCGTGGCCGTCCATGACCGGCATGCTGCAGTCGGTGATTACCAGGTCAAAGCGCGCAGCCTGCCAGCGTGCCAGCGCGATTTCCCCGTTTTCCGCCAGCGTGACCCGATGCCCCAGGGTATGCAGTTGCCGCTCCAGCAGCAGCAGGTTGGCGGGGTAGTCGTCGACCACCAGTATGTTCAAAGGGCCGCTGCTTTTTTCCAGCACAGGGTCGTGCTGGTCGGCCTGCACCGGTGCAGCGCAGGCGGGCAGCTGCAGGCTGACCTGCACCTTGGTGCCAAGGCCTTCGACGCTCTGCAAGTTCAAGGTACCGCCCATCAACTCGGCCAGCGTGCGGCTGATGACCAGTCCCAGGCCGGCGCCCTGGCGTGCCCGGGGGCCGTCGGCCTGGACGAAGGTATTGAACAGCCGGGCCTGGTCGGCAGGGCTGATGCCGATGCCGGTGTCTCGCACACTCAGCTCTACTGCCAGGCTGTCAGTGTCGGTGGGCGAGGGCAGTAGCAGGCTGGCCTGGACTTCACCGCTGTCGGTGAACTTGATGGCGTTGCTGATAAGATTGGACAAGACCTGCTTGAGGCGCAGTGGATCAGCCAGCACCCACACCGGCGCAGCGGGCAGTTCGCTGTGCAGGTGCAGGCCTTTGGCCCTTGCATTGCCTTCGAATACCCGCACGGTGGCGCGTACCAGCTCTACCAGGTTGGTGGGCACTGGCTGCAGGGTGATATGCCCGGATTCGATACGGGAAATGTCGAGAATATCGCCGATCAGCTCAAGCAGGCCAATGGCCGAATCGTGGGCGGTCTGCAGGGTCTGGGTGTCGCAGCGGCCGCCGCGGCTGTCTTCCAGGGCCAACTCCAGCAGGCCGATCACGGCATTCATCGGGGTACGGATTTCATGGCTCATGGTGGCCAGGAAGGTGCTTTTGGTCTGGCTGGCCTGTTCGGCGTCGTCCTTGGCCTGGCGCAGCTGTTCAAGCAGGCCGCGGCTAAGCGCAAGTTGCGCTTGCAGGGCATGCTGGGCCTCGGTGCGCTGGTTGATCAGCTTGCGCAGGTAGCTGTTCCAGAACACCACCCCGGCCAGCAGCAAGGCCGACAGCACCAGCACTTGCAAGGCCAGCGTGCGGTAGTCGCGCCAAGGGCTGTCACTGACCAGGGTGGTGGTGCGCCAGCGGTTGATCAACTGGTCCAGCTCTTCGGGTGGAATGCTCAGCAGCGCCTTGTCGAGGATTGCCTGCAGCTGTGGCTGGTCCGCGGCCACGGCGAAGGCGGCGATGGCCGGGTCGTCGTCGAGCACGCTGGCAATGCGCAGGCGGTCCTTGAACACATGGCTGATGTAGTAGGCGGCATTGATATGGCTGCTCAGGGCGACGTCGGCGGCACCGTTGGCCACGGCCTCCATCAGGCCGAGCGGGTTGTCCACCTCGACCATCCTGGCCTGCGGGTAGCGTTGTTGCAGCACGGCCCGTTGCGGCGAACCGCGTACCACGGCGATGCGCATGCCATCCAGCGCCATGGCCTGCGGCGGTGATGCATTGTCGCCACGGGTGACCAGCACTCGCGGGCTGACCAGGTAGGGGCGGGTATAGCGCAGTTGTTTCGAACGGTCTGTGCTGTAACCCAATGCGCCGATCATCTGCGCATCCCCGCGCGCCAGGCGCTCGATCATTGCCTGCGCCGACGGGCTTTCAACCGGCTTGAAATGCAGCCCCGTGCGCAGCGAGATCTGCTTGAGCAGCTCGAGGGTGATGCCGCTGGGGCGGTGCTTGGTGTCGTTGAAGGTCAGTGGCGCCAGCGAAGTGTTGACCAGCACGCTGACGTTGGGGTTGGCAGCTATCCAGGCTTCTTCTTCGGCGGTCAGGGCGGTGAGGTGGCGCTGCAGCAGCAGGCTGGTGTTGCCACTGCTCCAGCGGCGCAGGATATTCAGGCGTTCGCTTTCGCTGATACGCGCCAGCGCCTTGTTGACCAACTGTTGCAGGCGCGGGTTGTCACTGGCCATGGCAAAGGCAAACGCGCCAGGGGCAACCTGACAGAAGTGGTCGATCTTCAGTGTGCCCTGATAACTCTTGCCAATCGCGAAGTCGGTACTGATGGCATCGCCCAGGTAGGCGTCGGCCTCGCCCAGTTCGACGGCGGCCAACCCGGCCAGGGTCGAGCGATACAGGCTCAATTGTGCCTTGGGGTACAGGCTGCGCACGCTGCTGGCCGGCAGGTAATGATCGACCATGGCCAGGCGCAGGCCGGCGAGGTCGGGGGTGTTCTTCAGGCTGCGCCCCTCGCGGGTGACGATGACTGGCAGATCGTCGGCGTAGCTTGAACTGAGGCTGAGCTGGGCATCCGCTGCCTCGAAGGCGTTGGAGCTGCCCAGCAGGTCGATACGGCCGTCGCGTAGCGCAGCGATGGCTTCGTGGCGGCTGTCGAAGCGTCGTACTTCGATGGTGGTACCCAGCTGTTCTGCGATGATGCCAGCGTAATCGGCGCTGAGGCCTTCGTAGTCGTGCTGGCTGACATTGATCTCCAGCGGCGGGTAGTCGGGGCGCGAACTGCCAAGTACCAGGTGCTGGCGTTGCTGTAGCCAATGCCGCTCTTCGCTGGACAGCGCAAGCGGGGCCGCGGCGCTGACCGAGCGTGCCAGCAATTGGCGAGGTTCGCTGTTTGCCAGCAGCGCGCCGGAACCGGCCAGGCCGATGACCAGCAGGGCGCTTGCCAGCAGGCGCTTCATTGTCATCGAGCGCTCAGTAGACGCTGTTGCGCTTGGCCAGGTCGACCATTTCAACCAGTGATTCGGTCTTGAGCTTTTCCATGATGCGGCCCCGGTAGGTGCTTATGGTCTTGGCGCTGAGGTTCATGCAGGTGCCGATATTCTTGTTGTTCTCGCCGCGCGCCAGGCGCCGCAGCACCTCCATTTCCCGGTTGGACAGGCTGGACAGGCGCACTGGCTCGCTTTCCAGCGAGTTGCTATTGACCGACATCTGCGGGAAGGTCGAGTAGCCCTTGACGAGCGCTTTAAGGGCAAACAGCAACGCCTCGTGGTCTTCTTCCTTGGTGACAAAAGCGCCGATGCCAGCATCCAGGCAGCGCCGCACATACAGATCGGTGGCCTGGCCGGTCAGCACCATGATCTTGGGCGCCGGCTCCAGGCATTGCAGGCGCTTTATCACTTCCATGCCATCCAGGCCGGGCAGGCCGATGTCGAGAATTACCACATCCGGTCGCAGGTCGCGGGCCACCTGCGCCACCTCGCTGCCATTGCCGACCTCGCCGACAACACGGAAGCGCTCGCGTTCGAGCAACATGCGCAAGGACAGCCGGACGATGGGGTGGTCGTCGACGATCAGCACGGTAGTCATGAAGAAAACTCCTGTGAGGATGTGGTCCGCTTCCTGGATCACTCAGGAATACGTCTGCAAGTGGGGTTATCGGAAGCGCTGCACGATACGACCATTCCCGAAATTTGGTAATGCCGAGTATAGAAGTGTTGAAAGTCCACGTGCTTGCTGTTGAAAAGTCCTACAAAAAGTGGGAAAGACATCACCCTGGCAAAGCGGCGATGCCTGTTTTTGTAGTCGTCATGCGCAGGCGGAGTGTGATTTGCTCACGCGCTGGGTTGAGGCGGGGTTGTTGGCCAGTGCCTGGCCGACCCGTGTCGGGCGTGCCACCAGCTGGCCGGTGCAGTTCGGGCAGCGGCCCTGGAAACGTGTTTCCGCGCAGGTGCGGCAGAAGGTGCATTCGAAGGAGCAGATCAGCGCATCGGGGCTGTCACCCGGCAGGTCGGTATCGCAGCACTCGCAGTTTGGGCGTAGGTCCAGCATGGGCATGACTCCTGTTTGCAGGCGGGAAACCGGAGTCTGCTACGCCTGCGGCGAACCTGGCAATGCTCAGTCGCCAGGCCGATACAGGTGGGCGTGCCCGGCGCGATACAAGGCCGACTCGGCAAACGGTGTGTCGCCCAGCACATGGCCCACCAGGATCAGCGCCGTGCGCCGGAAGTCCTTGGCCGCGATGCGCTCGACGATATCGCCGAGCGTACCGCGCACCCAGTCCTGGTCCGGCCAGGTAGCACGATGCACCACCGCCACCGGGCAGTGCGCGCCGTAGTGCGGCAGCAGCTCATCGACGATACGCGACAGGTGCTTGACCCCCAGGTGAATCGCCAAGGTGCTGCCATGGCGCGCCAGCTCGCCCAGTTGCTCGCCGGGCGGCATGGGCGAACTGTCGCCATAGCGGGTGAGGATGACGGTCTGCGCTACCTGGGGCAGGGTCAGTTCGCAGCCGAGCAGGGCGGCGCTAGCCGCCGTGGCGGTGACCCCGGGGATGATCTGGTAATCGATGCCCAGCGCTTGCAGGTGGCGGATCTGCTCGCCGATGGCGCCGTACAGGCTGGGGTCGCCACTGTGTACCCGGGCCACATCCTGGCCTTGTTCATGCGCGCTGCGCATGGCGGCAATGATCTGTTCCAGATGCAGCTCGGCGCTGTTGATCACGGTCTCGGCCTGGTGCCCCTCGAGCACGGCGGCCGGCACCAGCGAACCGGCATAGATGATCACCGGGCACTGGCGGATCAGCCGTTGGCCCTTGATAGTGATCAGTTCCGGGTCGCCGGGGCCGGCGCCGATGAAGTAGACCGTCATGGAAAGTCCTTGCGAGAAAGAGGGGGAGGAAGCGTTCAACAGGCCAGGGCGAGGGTAGCCGGGCCCAGTATCTGGCGTTTCAGCAGCAGCCTGGCAGTGCCAACCCGCTGGCAGGCCAGGGCCAGTGCCGCACTCTCTGCCACACCCCAGCAGCCGCTGTGAGCATGGGCCGTGGCGGAGCGGTGGCTGAGCTGGGGTTCGTAAGGTTGCAACTGCGCGGTATCGTACAGCACCAAGGGCAGGTCGAGGCGTTCAGCCAATTGCTGCAAACCGGGTTCGTCGGCCTTCAGGCTGATGCTGGCGATGCCTTGCAGGTCGGCCAACGCCAGGCCCTGGTTGGCCAGGGCCTGGCGTAGCAATGTTTCCAGCGTATCCGCCGGGCAACCCCGGCGGCAGCCGAAGCCAGCGTAAAAGGCAGGCATCAGGCCTGATTGGAGCGCCGGAACAGCCAGGCGCTGAGCAGGCCCAGGGCCAGCCAGAAGGCGGCGTTGGTCAGCCAGGAGGCCACTTTGAACTGGGTTTCCAACGCTGCGGGGGCAAGGCTTTCGTGCACCTCGGGTTGCGGCGCACCGATCACATGAGGAATGACCAGCAACACGGCGCCAAATGCCTTGAGCAACCAGTGGCGGGCGAACACCAGCAGGGCCAGGCCCAGCGCGGTGGCGCTGGCGGTGCCGACCCACCAGGCCTGGCGTTGCCCCAGGTCGGCGGCGGCAGTACCTGGCAATTCCGGCGGCAGGCCCAGGGTCGGGGCCAGGCAGAACACTGCGAAGCCGGCCAGGCCCCATAGTGCACCGGTGCCGGCACGCTTGGGTTCGCGCAGGCTGTACAGGGCGGTGAGGATCAGGGCGAAGCCGACCGCGACCACCAGGTTGCCGCCAGTGGTGGACAGCACCCGCTGCCAGCCGTCTTCCGGCGACCAGGCTTCGGCGCTGTGTTCATGGGCTGCCACTTCGCCGGCATGCTCGTGCTGGCCGACCGGGGCTGCGGACTCGTAGGTTTCTGCCTCGAGAATCAGCGGGGCGACCCAGAAGCTTTGCAGCAGGGTCAGCAGCAAGGCCGCCAGCAACCCGCTGAAGCCCGCGGTACGGGCAATGCGTGTGATCATCGGGCGTACTCAGTGGCAGGGGAAGGCGGCGCTGTGGCGGGTGTCGTGGGCGGCGTTGTGCACGGCCTCGATGTGCGAGAAGCCAGCGAAGTACACCAGGCACAAGCCCAGCAGGCTGGCGCCGACGGCGATGACGACACGCTGGCTGAGGGTAACGGGGGTAGTAATGCTGTGTTGCTTGGTGCTGGTGACGGGCATGACGCGTTCCTCTGCTTTTTGTGGGCAACGGGCAAGCGCGGCAGCCCCGAGCGTGGCAGCCCAGGGGAATGCAACAGCGCCCGCCCACCGCGGGGTGTTCATGAACGCCAGGCCGGTCTCCGGGCTTGCGAGGAGGAGCCAGGCTCCTGGAAGGCGTCACCTTCCCATGCCGGGTGATCGGGCACAGTGGTACAGACGCTTCGCTCGCTTACCGTTGCGGGGGCAGCACCGGCCTTGTCCGGCCCTGCTGGAGGGCCTGGGACGCACCGGTTTCCCGTTTCACCCCCATTGGGGGCACCTGAACGCGAGGCATAAGGAGACCATGGGGCGGGGCTGCCGTCAATTGCCAGAATCGAGTTTGCCGGCGCCTCGGCTACTCCGCACCCACAGGGATTGTGAAGCGGACGCAAAGCGCTCCCGGTCAGCCCCGGGCAAACGCCGCCAGCTTGTCCCCATCCAGCCGGTAACGCACCCACTCATCCTGCGGCTCGGCACCCAGCTTCTGGTAAAAGCCGATCGCCGGCTCGTTCCAGTCCAGCACGCTCCATTCCAGCCGCCCACACTTGTTCGCCACCGCCTCGCGGGCAATGTGCTGCAGCAACTGCCGGCCGGCGCCGTCGCCGCGTTGCTCAGGAGTGATGTACAGGTCTTCCAGGTAGATACCGTTGCGGCCTAGCCAGGTCGAGTAGCTATAGAAATACACGGCGAATCCGATTGCCCGGCCATCGCGTTCGCAAATCAGGCTGTGCACGGTGCTGCCCTCGTCGAAAAGGCTGTGCTCGATATCGGCAACGCTGGCGATTACCTCGTGGCGGGCGCGTTCGTACTCAGCCAGTTCGGTGATGAAGGCCAGGATCTGCTCGGCATCGTTGCGAACGGCAGGGCGAATGGTGAGGCTCATGGTGACGGCTTCCTTGGTCTGGGAGTAGCGGTACAGCGATGTGTATCTACACAATTTAGTGAAACTGTACCGGTTGTAGAGGAGGGGACTCCGTTAGTGTGACAGCACCCATAACGAAAGTGGAATGCCTGCCATGCTTGCCTCTGCCGACCTGCTGACCGCCTTCGTGCTGTTCGCCTTCGTGTCTTCCATCACTCCTGGCCCCAACAACACCATGCTGTTGGCCTCGGGTGTCAATTTCGGCGTGCGCCGCTCCATTCCCCACGCCATGGGTATCAGCGTCGGTTTCATGGTCATGGTGCTGGCCGTTGGCCTGGGCCTGGGGGAGGTGTTCAAGGCCTGGCCGGTGCTGTACACGGTATTGCGCTACACCGGCGCCGCCTACCTGCTGTACCTGGCCTGGAAAATCGCCACCTCCGGGCCGGTCGGCACCGCTTCGTCCAGTGCCCGCAAACCGCTGGGCTTCTGGGGCGCGGCGGCATTCCAGTGGGTCAACCCCAAGGCCTGGGTGATGGCAGTGGGGGCAATCACCACCTACACGCCGGCGCAAGGCTATGTGACCAACGTCATTGTCATTGCCGCCTTGTTCGCCCTGGTCAACCTGCCGAGCGTTGGGGTATGGGTGATGTTTGGCAGTGCCCTGCGCAACCTGTTGCAGAACCCGCGTTGGCTGATGCTGTTCAATGTCCTGATGGCCTTGTTGCTGGTGATTTCACTGTACCCGCTGCTGTTTGTAGAATCGGCATTTTCCTGACCCCGCGAGTACAGTAAGCCGATGCAGTTGATCCCCTGGTCCCACAAATGCGCCGAAGGTTTCACCCTGCGGGGCTGGCGAACCCCGGCCAGTGGCAAGCCGTTGCTGCATTTCCTGCACGGCAACGGCTTCTGCTGCCTGGCCTACCAGCCATTGCTGATGCGGCTGGGCGAACATTTCGACCTGTGGCTCAGCGATGTCCAGGGCCATGGTGACAGCGACCATGGTGGGGTGTTTCGTGGCTGGAACCGGACCGCTGCGCTGGCGGTGGACGCTTTCGCAGCCGGGCGAGGCGAGTATGGCGACGTGCCGCGCTTTGCCGTCGGGCACAGCTTCGGTGGCGTGCTCACCGGCCTGATCCTGGCCAGTGAGCCGCAACTGTTCACGCGTGCCGTGCTGCTTGACCCGGTACTGTTCAGCCGGCGCATGCTGGGTGTGATGGGCGTGGCGGCTCTGGTCGGCTTGCACCAGCGTCATACGCTGGCGCGCAAGGCTGCCACCCGTCGCAGCCACTGGCCCGACCGCGAGGCAGCCCTGGCTTCGCTGCATGGGCGGGGTATCTTCAAGGGCTGGACCGATGAGGCGTTGCGGGCCTACGTAGAGCATGCCATCGGCGACTGTGGCGAAGCGGTGGTGCTCAAGTGCCGGCCCAGCCGCGAAGTGGAAATCTTCAGTTCGTTCCCCAAACGCATGTGGGCGAGCCTGGCGGCGATCCGCACGCCCACGCGGGTGCTTTACGGCGAGCACACTTACCCCTTCGTGCCCCATTCGGTGAACCGCCTGGCGGCGCTCAACCCTCATGTCAGCGGCAGGCAGGTTGCCGGCGGGCATTGTTTCATGCAGGAAGACCCGGTCATGGCTGCCGAACAGGTGCTCGGTTTCTTGCAAGGCTGACTGTTCCATGGGTGGAACGATGAATGCCAAACAAGCCTGCTACCGCCTGATTGGCATCATTGATAAGGTTATCTCAACCAAGAGAGGAGCCTTCTCATGAAAACGATTCTGGGTATTCACCGCAGCCCTCACGCCCACTGGGTAGGTGATGGGTTTCCGGTGCGCAGCCTGTTCACCTACGACAACCTGGCCAGCAAGATCAGCCCGTTCCTGCTGCTGGACTATGCCGGCCCTCACGACTTCACCCCCACCAGTGCGCGGCGTGGCGTTGGCCAGCATCCGCACCGCGGTTTCGAAACCGTGACCATCGTTTACCAGGGCGAACTGGAGCACCGTGACTCCACCGGCGCTGGCGGCTTGATCGGCCCAGGTGACGTGCAGTGGATGACTGCTGCCAATGGCATCATCCATGAAGAGTTCCATTCCCCAGGCTTCGCCCGCACTGGCGGTACCCTGGAGATGGTGCAGCTGTGGGTCAACCTGCCGGCCCGGGACAAGCGCGCAGCGGCTGGCTACCAGACGCTGCTGGCCGAGGACATCCCGGTGGTGGCGCTGGATGGCGAGGGCGGCAGCCTGCGGGTGATCGCAGGTGACTATCGTGGGCATTCAGGGCCGGCGCAGACCTTTACCGCCATGGATGTCTGGGACCTGCGCCTGAATGCCGGTGCAGCCTTGCAGTTGCCGGTTGCCGCCGGGCGCAATGCGGCGCTGGTGGTGTTGCGCGGCAACGTGCGGATCAACGGCGAGCGCGAAGCCGGCCCATCGAGCCTGGTGCTACTTGACCGCGCCGGTGAGGATGTAGCCGTCGAAGCACTGGAAGGCGCCAGCCTGCTGTTGCTCAGCGGTGAACCGATCGACGAGCCGATCGTGGGTTATGGCCCGTTCGTGATGAACAGCCAGGCAGAAATTGCCGAGTCGTTCGACGACTTCCATGCCGGGCGGTTCGGGCAGATGCAGGATGCACGGGACGGTGCGGCGCATTGATCCTGGTTGATTGAATGGCTTGTCCGGCCTTATCGCCGGCAAGCCAGCTCCCACAGGCACAGCATTGCTCTCTAGGGTGTCGCTGTACCCAGCTCCCAGGCACAGCTTTGCTCTCGAGGTTGTCGCTGTACCCAGCTCCCACAGGTACAGCATTGCTCTCGAGGTTTTCGCTGTACCTGTGGGAGCTGGCTTGCCGGCGATAGGGCCGGTACAGGTACTACATTTGCTGGCATGATGCAGCCATGCCCAAGCTTACAGCCCTGCACGCCGTGCGCCGATCATTGCCCACCCCTGGCCGCCACACCCTGTGGCTGCGCTACCATGCCCCTTACCACTGGCCCTCGACCCTGGCCTTCCTCTCTGCCCGCTGCATCCCCGGCATCGAGACCTGTCTCGACGGCACCTACCGCCGTACCTTGGTAACTGCCGGCCGCCACGCCGTGTTGCACGCTACCCCTTCGGGCAGCCAGTACCTGCGGGTCTGCCTTGAAGGCGTCCCGACCCGCGCGCTGCCCGGCCTGATCGCAAGGCTGAGGCGGTTCTTCGACCTCGATGCCGACCCCGCGCGCATCACTGCCGAACTGTCTCGCGATCCACTGATGGCCCGCCTGCTACAGGAACGCCCCGGCCTGCGCGTGCCGCAAGGCTGGGACGCTTGCGAGCAGGCCATGCGCACTGTGCTGGGCCAGCAGGTCAGTGTGGCCGGGGCCATTACCTTGGCCGGCCGCCTGGTGCACCGCTATGGCGTGCCCTTGCGTTTGCCCGCACCGGGCCTGAGCCACGTGTTCCCGGCGTTACCGGTATTGGCGGCTGCGCAGTTCGTTGGCATGGGCATGCCGCGGGCGCGCGCCGCCACTCTGGGTACGCTGGCCAATGCATTGCTCGCCGAGCCGGGGTTGCTCCGCCGCGGGCAAGTGCTGGATGAACTGCTGCGCAACCTGTGCCAGATCAAAGGTATCGGCCCGTGGAGCGCGCATTACCTGGCGTTGCGCCAGGCCGGCGCGGCCGATGCCTTGCCGCTGGGCGACGTGGCGCTGATCAAGGCGTTGCGCCTGCTCGAAGGCGACGACGCCCAACTGGCGCAACGATCCCTGGCCTGGCGACCGTGGCGGGCCTATGCGGCGCAGCATCTTTGGGCATCGTTGGGGCCTGCCGGGACCGCTCGTCGCTAAGTCTGCCAGTGCGTTCGAACGCGCGGCCTGCCCAGGCAATCTTCCACTAAGGTGCTAGAGGATCCGCTGCATGCTCATTGCCCAGGCGCATGGATGCCTGCCCCGGCATGCGCAATATCAATTGGCGCCTCGCCCGACAAAGGCGTACTCACACAACAGGCCATCCCAAAGAGAGGGTCGTACCATGTCGTTGATAGGAGTTTCGATGCTAGAAATGCGGCAGATGATCGAGCAGGCCTGCCTGCCCGACCGTTGTGAAGTCAGCTGCACGGACGGCGCCAACCTGACCATCCGCCTGGGTCAGGGCCAGAGTCTCGATGAGGGCGTGACCCTGAGCGGGGTCCCCCTGCAAAGCCTCAACAGTTGCCGCGACCTGGTCAACCTGGTGGGGCAGTTGCATGCGCTGCGTGACAGCCACCCGGCGCCACTCAAGGCGATCGCCTGAGGCGTCTGCCGCGCCCCGGTCAGCCCAGGCTGGCCGGGCGCACATATTCCGGCATCAGGCCGTTGAACCAGAACAGGATCATCGCCACCAGGATGGTCACCAGCAGCAGTAACCCCACCCCCCACACGCAGGTTGCGAACAGCATGGCCTGTTCTTTCTTCAGTCTCAGGAAGGTCTGCAGCCCGCCATACAGCAACACGCTGGCATACGCCGAGGCTGCCAGCAGTGCCGCCAGCGCCAGCCAGCGGATCGGCAGCAGGCCGACCACCCCGGCAAAGAACCAAGGCGTGGCGCAGTAGGCGGCAAAGCCGATGCACTGGTTGAGGCTGGGCTGTGCATCGAAACCGCGCGACATCCAGCGGATCATCATGCCCATCAACATCACCCCGACGACCGTGGTGGCATACAGCAGGCCCGCCAGTTGCGCTGCGCTGGCCATGCTCAGGCGTACGCGTTCCTCGGCCGCCAGGCTCCAGCCAAAGGTGGTGGTGCCGACGAACAGGCACACCGCGGGGATCAAGGCCAGGGCCAGCAGGCGCGGCAGATATTGCTGCGGGTGGTCTTCCTCGGCCCGACGAATTTCCAGCCAGGCGTCGGCGGGGTGAGTGAAGAGCTTGAGCAACGGGCTGTTCATTGGCGTTCTCCGTTTTCCGGCAGGTCTGGGCCCTTTTGCTATGGAGACATGCCGCGCCGTGCGGGTTCAGCCGGGTTGATCGCCGTTGATCGTCTTACAGCAGTTCCAGCAGCAGGTTCAGGCCGCCATCACCGCATTTGCCTTGATCGCGGACCACACCGTGGTAGCTGCGCCCGTCCCAGACGAAGGCCACGCTGTGGGCACGGTCGACCTTGTCGGGCAGCGGCGGGCAAATGTGCAGGCGCAGGCCTGGGCGGCCTTGCAGGTTGAGGGCCGCGAGCTGGCATTGGCACTCCACGCTTTGTGCCACCGGGCCGAACAGGGTATCGCGTACGTAATCGAGTTGTACTGAGGCATTGGGCGCGCGGCAGGGCATTTTCATCGGCGCGCGGCTCCGCTGTGAGGGGGCGGGAAACAGGGCTGGCAGGGCATGGCGAGCTCCAGGCTGAAGAAGGCGTGGCTTATCGTTTGAAGCTTGCCTGGCCAAGATGTTCAACGCGTTTCATGCGCGTTCATCATTTTTTGCGCCGGGTGGCCGGCCGTTGGTCCGGTTCAGCCACCGGCCTTGCGCAAGGTCAGGTTGATCCGCCGTTCACCCAGGCGCGGATGCACGCCAGGCTTGATCGGGAGCACGCCGTGAAAGCGCAAGCGGTCTTCGCCGCCCCAGACCAGCACATCGCCATGGTTCAGCGGGATGCGCTGGGTCTTGTCGGCGCGCTGCAATCCACCGAACAGGAACACCGCCGGCAAGCCCAGCGAAACCGACACGATCGGCTGGCCGAAGTCCTGCTCGTCACGGTCCTGGTGCAGGCTCAGGCGGGTGCCCGGCAGGTAGTGGTTGACCAGGCAGGCATCCGGTACGAAACCGTCGAACCCGGCCATGGCAGCGGCGCGGGCGGCCAGCTCGAGCAACACCGGGGGCAGGGCGGGCCAGGGTTTGCCACTGAGCGGGTCGCTGGGGCTGTAGCGGTAGCCGTGTTCATCACTGACCCAACCCAACGTGCCGCAGTTGGTCAGCCCTACCGCCATGCGCAGGCCACCCGGGGTATGCATGTGCCGGAACGGCGCGGCACGCAGCACCGGGCGCAGGGCATCGAGCACGGCCTCGATCTCGGCCAGGGCGAAGCCGGGCAGCAGCACGGTGTGGCTGGCCAGGCGTTGCGGCTGGGAGCCGAACAGGTCGAGGTCGGACTGGATCATGGGATTGGGTATCGGCTTTGGCTGGGGACCATTGTAATGCGCTTGGCAGGTTTGGCCTATTCGCGGGCATGCCCGCTCCCACAGGGTTGGCGCAGGCTTTGATGGCAGTGGGGTACCTGTGGGAGCGGGCGTGCCCGCGAACAGGTCGGCAAGAAAACGCCGTTCTGACAGGAATAAAAAGGAACCGCGGCACCAGGGAGAGGAGCACCGCGGTTCAAGGGGGGAGCGATCTATTGCTGGGTCACAGTGGCCACGTTCGCGCTACCCAGCTGGGTAATGGTCGCGGTCTGGGTGACACCGCTCTGGTCGACATACGCCTTGTTGCCCTGGCCTCCCTGGGTCACGTAGGCGATGTTGTAGCTGTCAACCTGCTTGATATTGGCTTCGTTGCCGCCACCGTACAGCTGATTGGTGTAGCTCTGGTTGCTGTAGCCGGACTGGTCCAGGTTGATGACGTTGCCGTTGCCCTGGCTGTTGCCATAGGCATAGTTTTCGGTGCCACGCTGGTCGGCGATCAGGATGTTGTCAGTGCCGTTCTGCTCGAAGTACAGCTCGTTGTTCATGTCGGCCTGCTTGGTCTCCATCTGGTTGCCGGTGCCTTTCTGGGTCAGCGTCGCCAGTTGGTTGTCACCGTTCTGGGTCAGGTTGACGCCGTTGCCATTGCCGTTCTGGTTGATGGTGGCGTTCTGGTTGGTACCGAACTGGCCGCCCATCTTGGCGCCTTTCCAGTTGCTGGCGGTGACGCTGTTGCCATTGCCCTTGGTGTTGATGGTCAGGTTGAGGTTTTCACCGTTCTGGTAGGTGAAATGCAGGTTGTTGCTACCGGTCTGGGTGATGGTGGTGGTCGAGTTGTTGGTTTCGAACTGGTCCGACCAGCTGGCGTTGGCCGTGCCCTGTTGCGACAGGCTGACCGTGTTGTTGGTGCCGAAGCTCTGGTCGATATAGCCTTCGTTCAGCTGGCCGGACTGGGTCACCGATGCCTGGCTGGCGGTCTGGTTGTCCTGCCACACTTCCACCGAGTTGCCGCCACCGTACTGGCCAATGCCGATGGCGCCGCCGGTGCCGTCGCGCTGGTCGCCATACGCCCAGTTGCCCTTGCCCTCCTGGTAGACCTGGATATCGCCATCGACGTAGTTCAGGTGCTCGGCGGCGGCGTAGTTGTCCTGGCCGACCTGGTTGATGCTGCTGCGGTTGTTGCTGCCACCAAAGGTCTGCTCGATGAAGGCTTCGTTGCGCTGGCCGGATTGCCAGGTGGTGGCCTTGCTGCCTTCCTGGCTGTCCTGCCACACGGTCGAGGCGTTTTCGGCGCCTTGCTGGGTTTGCAACGCTTGGTTGCCCAGGCCCAGCGACTGGCTGGCGAATGCATCGTTGTAGCTGCCACCGGCATGCTGGGTGATCTGGCTGCCGTTCTCGAACAGCTGGTCGGCGTAGCCTGCGTTGTACTGGCCGTTGGCGCTCTGCTGGATATCGCTGGTGCTCTCCGACTGCACCGCAAGGTGGTTGTTGCCCTTGCCGGTCTGGGTCTGGGTGGCCGAGGCGAATGGCGCCAGGGACTGGCTGACCTCGGCGATGTTTTCCTTGCCGTCCTGGGTCTGCGACGAGGTGCTGTCAGCAGCCATGGCCTGACCTGCAAGGGCCAGGACGATGGCGGCACTTAACGGAGCGAGCTTGTACATGGGGGTGCCTCCAGGTCTATCGGTATTGGGTGATCTGAACGTGCTGGCCATTGCCGGCCTGGGTCACGGAGCTGGTGAGGCCTGTGCCCGCCTGCACGATGCTGGCGCTGTTGTCGTTGCCGATCTGCTCGATGGCCGCGCTGTTGCTGCTGCCGGTCTGGCGGATCGACGCGGTGTTGCCATTTCCCTGTTGGCTGATGATGGCCATCAGGTCACTACCTTCCTGCAAGATGTACGCTTCTTGCGCGCCACCGGCCTGGACGATGCGGCCCAGCAGGGCTTGGCCGTTCTGGTCGAGGGCGGCGCGGTTGCCCGCGCCTTGCTGCTCGACCACCGCAGCCTGGCCGGCGCCGGCCGGCAGCAGGCGGATGATCACCGGTTCGCCGAGGTCGTTGCCGGGCGCGAGGTCGGCATTGTCCAGCAGGTCCTCGGCCCAGCAGGCCTGGCCCGCCAGGGCCAGGCCGAGCAGCAGGGAATACAGGCATTTCATTGCAACCTCCGGCCTTTACTGCACGGTTACGTTGACGGTGCGTGTGGTGCCCTGGCTGGTGGTGATCGTCGCCGTCGGTGCCGCAGTCGGGATGATCGTGGTGCTATTGCTCACCGCCAGTCGCCAGCGGCCGGTCAGCGCTACCGTGGCAGTGCCAAGGGTCTGCACGCCGGTAGTGGTGGTTACCCGCACGGTGACGGTGTTGCCGGTGGTGACCGACGAGGTGCCGCTGAGGTCCCAGTTGTAACGGTTGTTGGAGCGTGCCGTGACCGTGGCAGCCGTGACCGTGAAGGTTTCGGCGGCAGGCCGTGGTGACACGTTGACGGTAACCGTGCCGGAGTTGGACAGGGCCCCCAGCGAGTCACGAGCCTGGTAGGTGAAGGTGGTAGTGAAGGCCGAGGTCACCGTGGCCGGTGGGGTGTAGGTCACTGCGGTGCCGTCGGTGCTGACGGTGCCCCGGCCGGCAGCCGGCTGGGTGAGGGAGGCAGCGGGGACAGTCAGCGGCAGGTTGCCTTCCGGATCGGTGTCGTTGGCCAGCACGTTGATGGTCAATGGCACGCCCAGGGTAGCGACGGTTTCCGGGTTGGCGGTTGGGGCCCGGTTAGGTGCTACGTTGACGGTGACCGTGGCCGGTTCCGACTTCAGGCCCTTGGCGTCCACCGCCCGGTAACTGAAGGTGGCCACCACGGGTTGCGTGGCCCCGGCTGGCGGGGTGTAGGTGACCGAGGTGGTGCCGTTCATCACCACGCCGCCAAGGCCTGTACCGGGCTGGGTCAGGTCGCTGATGGTCAGCGGCACGTTGCCATCCGGGTCGCTGTCGTTCTGCAGCAGGTTGAGGGTGATCGGGATGCCGACGCTGGTGCTGCCGATATCGGCCTGGGCCAGCGGTGGCTGGTTGGCCGCCTCGACCGGCGCGTTGCCGACCACGACCACCGGTTCGACATCGCTGCCACCACGTGCCGATTTGACCGTGATGGTGGCTGGTGGCTGCGGCACGTCGTTGACGGTCAGGCTCTGCAGCGTGCCCGCCTTGGACAGGCGACCATAGCCCTGGGCGAGCAGGTCGGGGACCGCTACCTCGTCACTGGAACTGGCCTCGATCAGCAGGCGCTTGTTGGCCCAGTCGTAGCGTGCGGTGCTGACCTTGACCACGTCGGTGAGCTTGCTCGACAGCGCGGTCGGCTGGGTTCCGCCGGCGTTGTCGCTGGCGGTGACCACCACCACCGCAGGCGGTGCTTCCTGGCTGAGCTGCTGGTGGAAGAACAGCCCGTTGTTGTCGGTGGTGAGGGTGTACTGGCACGGCGAAGGCGGGGTGCCGACCAGGGCGATGCCATTGCGCATGCACAAGCTGGCTGCGCTAGGCGCCTTTGCGAATACTTCCGTACGGGTGCCGGTGGCATTGCGCGAATAGGTGGCGCGCTCCAGGCTGACCGGGGTCTGGGCACGTTGGTCCAGTACCTTGCCGGAAACGGTGAAGGTGTTGGTCTGGATGGTGCCAGCGGGGCCTTGGATGCGCACGAAGTTGGTGTTGAAGGGGCTGCCGGTCACCGCTTCGGTGATATTGGGGTCGCCGATGTAGGTTTCGATGGCGCCGGTATCGGGGTTGACCGCGGTATAAGGCCCACCAACACCCTTCAGCCAGGGGCCGATCGCCCCCGCCAGCGCGCCCCGGAAGTTGCCCGGTGCGCCGATGCCGATGTCGCGGGTGATGTTGATTGCCCGTCGGCCTGGCGTGGTGACGTTGACCGTCTCCACCCCGTAAGGGTGGGTGATGGTGTAGGTACCGGTGCTTGGGACCGAAGCACGGATACGGATCCGGGCGAAGCTTTGCTGGTCACCATCGACCGGGTTTTCGGCGGCGAAGGCTGCCTCCACCCCGGCTACATAAACCTCCAGCTCATAGCCGCTGTTGCCCACCTGTGGGATGTCGGTTTCAGCCAGGAACCAGAACATCTCTGGCGGCCAGTTGTCCGGGAACACCAGCGGCAGGGCATCGTCATAGATGCCAGGCTCGGGTAGCAGGGTACACATGTAGGCTGGTGCCCCTGGCGCGCCCGGCGCACGTGTACTGGTGGCACGGGACTGGCACAGCTCCAGGGACTGGTCGAGGCTGTCCTTGTACCACATCGGATAGCCACCGGTGGCGAAGGTGTAGGGCCCCGGGTCGACATCGGACAGCGCGGCAAACGCGGCGCTGGTAACGGTAAGGGAGAGACCGGCGGCCAACAGCGCACGGCGCGACCAAGTGTTCATGCTGCCTCCTTGAAGGCTGAGCCTTTGTCTGTTCATGGCACCAGCACCACGTCTTCGGTGTCGCTACCGCCGTTGGTACTGGTGACCTGCACCTTGGCCGGCGGGATGGGTGACAGGCTGGTGCTCAGCGTCTTCACGGCGCCAGTGCCGCTCAGATTGCCGATCAGCGCGCCGTTGCCGGTATGTGCGGTGAGCACTGGCGGCGTGGTTTCGTCGCTGGTGCTGGCCACCAGGGTCAGCTCGCCGGTGGACAGGCGGTACTGAGCCTGGGTGATGGTAACCAGGTCGGTCAGCGGCACGTTGGCGGTGGTCAGGCTGCTGGTAGGGATCGCCACGCTGTTGTCGGCGGTCAGCGTCAGGATCGACCCGGCGGCCGGGTCGAGCACCGACTGGGCGTACCAGGCACCGGTACCGTTGGCCTCGGTGAGGTTCAGGTTTGGTGTCTGGCTGGTCAGGGCGACGCTGGCCGGTGGCGGTGGGGCCATCACGAAGATGTCCTGCTGCGCGTGCAGGTCGCCGTTCTCGGTATGCCGCGAGTAGGTACTGCGTTGCGGCATCAGCGGGGTTGGCAGGGCCACTTCGGAAAGCTTGCCCGAGACCGCGAACAGCTCGGTGCGCAGGTCGATGCCACCGGGGCCTTCGATGCGTACGTAGTTGGTATTGAACGGGCTGCCGGTCACCCGTTCTTCCAGGTTCGGGTCGCCGATGAAGCGCTCGCTGCCTTCGGTGTAGGGGCCGTTGACGCTGCGCAGGAATGGCCCGACATCGCCTTTCAGGGCGCCAGTGAAGTCGCCAGCGCCGGCAATGCCGATGTCGCGAGTCATGTTGATTGCCCGGCGCCCGCCCGCAGGTACGTCGAACACGTCAACGCCGTATGGGTGAGTGACCACATAGGTGCCGGCGGTTGGTACATCGACCCGGATACGCACCCGGGCGAAGCTGACCTGGTCGCCGTCGACCGGTTCTTCAGCGGCAAAGGCCGCTTCGATGGCGGTGCCGTAGCTGAGGTCGATGCCGCGGGTGGCGTCGACGATGGCGGCATCGGCGGTGAACCAGAACGCCTCGTCAGGGAAGTTGGTGGGGAAGACGATGGGTTGGGTATCGTCGAACACGCCGGGGGTAGGCAGCAGCGTGCACATGTACGACGGTGCGCCGGGCGCGCCAGGCACTCGCGAGCTGACGGCCTTGGTCAGGCACAGGTCGAGGGTACGACCATGGCTGTCCTGGTACCAGGCGGGGAACCCGCCGTTGGCGGGAACATAGGCGCCAGGGTCGACAGCGTTCAAGGCAGCCTGCGCCGGAAGCTGGAGCATGCCGGCGAAAATCGCCACTGCCAGCGGGTGGGGTATCGGTCGGTGCATGAGTCATTTCCTCCTGCAAACGGGCCCATGGACTTGGGGCGTCTGGCAGGAGATCGGCAATAGGCGTGCCAAGCCGGGAAAAACATGCTGTAGCCCTTACAGGGCAAGGGATCCAATTCTCTTGCGAAGGCCTTGGCAAGTATTTGCCGTTGGGCACCGTGCCCCCAAGGTTGGGGACTGGGGCAGGTGGTGCCGACCCATTCGTAGCATCAGCTACTCGGTCGCTACACCTTCGATCTCGGCGTACGTAATTTGCGTGGCTTTTTCTCTGAACGCTTGCCGGGTTTGAGATGCCAGCGATCGGCATTGGCGAGCAGGCGCTCCTGGATCGCAGGTGGGTAGTCGCTCAGCGTTGTCACCGCTGGAACGGGCTTGCCGGGCATTCCAGCTTCGCGGATCACCTTCGGCCAGCGCGGTCGCCAGCACAACAGCAGGCTCAGCCAATGGCCGGTTCCGATGATGACGAAGGCGGGACAAACCAAGAGCAGGACGACTTTGAACAGCCAGCTGCTTTTCCGGAAGAAGCGACCCAATCCTTCGAACTGGGCACCGAATGCCTGGACGAGCGAGGGGAGTTGGGTGCTCAGACGGGGACGGGGGACGGCATGTGGGCCATCTTCCATATAGCGGCGAATGAATTCCCACTCGTCCCGAAGTTCACTACCGCCTTGGCCTTGCTTGCCGAGTAGGGCCATTTCCATGTGAGGGAGGCCGGTGTGGCTGGGGTGCCAGACCAGGCACAGCCTCATGCCCGCGCTGAGGGAGTCGTCTTCGGGTTTGACGCCTGTGCTTCCGGTTGTTCTCCAGGGGAATGTAGCTATACCGCCGCAGCAGCTTGGTCTATGGAGGTGAACTTGCTGGGTTTTTCGATTGAAGCGAATGAGCAAGTGGCGACTGGTAAGCATTTCTAGTCGCGTAAAACGAAATCCGTATTTGGCATAAAAATAATAAACGGCTCCGCCTATTGATAGCATGTATGTGCTGAAAAGGACCGAGAACACAGAAAGGAAGTCGGGTTGAGTTATGTTGGTGTAGACGGAGCTCAATGTTATCTTCAGCCATGCGTAAGTCATCGGAACTAAACTGCCAAGCGTCATTATAGTGATGATGCCGCGTTTTTCTTCTGACCCGCCACAGCGCATTTCCATATATGTATCGTTAAAAGAAAATATCGGGCCGCGTGCATTGGGTTTTTCGCTGACACTGTTGAAGTGTATTTGTTTGCTCATGTCATTTTCATTGGAATCCTTGTCAGCTCGCTTTTCAATCAAGCTTCTCTGCGCGTCAAATACCTTACGCTTCGCTTTTGATTCAATTGCCATCTCCCACAGCCCCCGCTCGATAAGATACATCAAAGGACCTCGCTGAAAGCTGAGTGCAGGGCTGCTAACTCTTCTCGTTCATCGTAAGGTTTAGAGCTTTTATCCAAACGATAGCTGCTTCGCTTGCACCACTTTTCCAGCGCATCGTCCTCGAGCAAGAAAATGATGGTAGTTAGGAGCAAGCCTACCCAGAACGCTCCTAAAATTAATTTGGTTAACAGCAAACGAGCCGCCTGCGTGCCCAGTCTAGTAGCCAGGCTGCTTAATGATCGCCCTACAAGACGTATGAGTTTGCTCTGGTTATTGATCGTGAGGCGATCGAAGAGGGGCTTAGCTATTCCTATGGCAGTTCCCAATTCTCCGACAGATAAAGCGAGTGTAGCCAGTGCGCGCGTAAAATAGGCCCCACTCAATGTCCACGATTTCGTTGAGGCACTAGGTTGAGTGTGACTTTTTACCCCGTCGGCGAAGTCCCACCAAGCCAGTACGAACCCACCCATCCCCGCTAATCCGGCGCCCCAGAGTTTCAGCCTCCCCAAGGTCGCAACTGCACCTCTACCGGTCACGCTATTTGCGCCGTAACGCGTCACCACCTGTTCCACATAGCTGGCCCCAATCTCGAAACCCGCCGCAGCCGTGGTCATGGCGGCTGCCATGAGTTCGGTCTTAATCCGTACATCACTGCCAGGCAGTTCGCGGGCCTTGAACGCCATCAGCATCCCTTCCAGCAGGCATACAAGACTGGAGACACGTACTTTGTAGAAGTCGCTCTTATTGGCTTGCATCAATCCTTCGGCCCAGGCCTGGTCCAAGTAACGTCCTGCCTGGCCAGCGCTGCGCTGCGGATTCAATGGCTGCCCGCTACGAGCCGCATCACTTAGGCGTATGTCGACAGCTGTCTCATGTACCGAAGCAAACAGCGTCAGGCGCAGGCCATGGTGCAGGGCACGGTCCATACTGTTGGGGGCTCCGGTACGCAGTACCTGTCGGCCCAGTGCCACGTACCAGGCGTATAGACCGATGCTAGCGTGGCTGTTTCTGTTCTGCAGTTCTTCATATAAAGCGTTGGCGCGCCCGAAAGCATTCGCCGCAATGTGTGCTTGCCGGACAAGTGACTCACGCAGCACAAACCATGATTCCGACGGTGGTTTGGCCATGGCCGCTTCCCGCAGCGTCGCGAGCGCATCACGAATGTCATCCTGGTTGTACGTGATACCCCGTATCGCCAGGTTGCTCCGATCAGCAACGTCACTGCGCCACCAGTGGTCCAGCACGGTCGTTCCCCATTCACTGAGCTCCATGCCGATCACGCACTGGCCGGTCTGTTCGGCAAAGGCTAGGCCATTGATCAGGTCGGCATTGTCGTAACGGTCCAAGGCCTGTAGCAGGCGTTCACTGATCAACCAGCGGGCATGATCCTTGGCCCGATCCTCTGTCTCCTGTTGGGCCTGTTGCATGGCCTGCTCGAAACTTTCCAGCTGATCGTGCATCGCCTGCCGATCGACCAGATGGCCGTATTTCTGGTCGAACTTCTTGCTGAATTCACCGCTATCCTGACGGGACTGGACCTTGGCGCGGACGTCGCGCTCGAACTTCTCAAGCTGTGGTCTCATCCTCTCATCATGCGCATCGGCCTGTTGCCTAGCCCGATCAGAAAATGCATAGAACTCCACCGGCGTAGCCGGCTGGTTGCGAATGGTCTCGGCCATGACTTCGCGCTTGACGATCCGGTCGGCCATCATCTGCGGGTAGAGCTTTTCGATCTCCAGGAACGATTGTGCGATTAGCAGTCTTCGCTCGTTGTCCACGCCTGGTTCTACGGAGTGCCGCAGCCACTTGGTCTTTACGTCGTCGACGGCAGCATTGCGCCAGGCATTGAGCTCCTGGGTGATACCGATGGCGTCTTCGATGACGATTGCGGCGCCGCGGGGTTTGGTTTGGTTAACCAACGGTGCCAAGGCTTGTCGTGACGCGTGTGGCGAGACGATCTGATCGTTGTTGAAGGGCTGCATGTCCAGCAGCGCTTTCAGGTCTGAATCCTCCTGGGCTTTGAAGTCGGCGACCCAACCAAGCTGATCGTGCTTGAGTACATGGTTTTGCGGCGGCGCATCGGAGGGCTGGATGAATTGGGCGATATCGATGGCCGGTAGACTACTGCGATACTCGTCCTCAAGTAGGCGATAGTTGTCGAGCATGCGTGGGGTCAGTGGGGAAGGGCTGAACAAAGGGCGCAGTTCTTGGATGTCATCCAGATCGTAAAGAGTGATAGTCCAGCCAAAGCCGCGAATGATCTCCTCTAGGTTGGCGGCGTTGGGAGCGGATTCCCAAGGCGCGTCGGCGCGGATGTACAGCAGCGAGCCGTTGGGTGCAACGCGGTACTGGCTGTGCCATTGATAGGCCGGTTCGCTGTGACGCTTGATCAGCAGGTAGAGAAAGCCTTCGCGCAAAGGGCGGATGGCATAGTCAGAATGGGTCAGCTCGCCGACATCTTGAAAGGGGCTGAGGTAGCCCGGCAATTTGGGCAAGCGGGCGCGTTGTGCCGGGTTGCCACCGACGGCGGCGTAGCGCAGGGGCAGCAGTTCGAAACGGCGGGTGCAATCCGCGACAGGGCTGTTGCGCAGTGCAGGGCGGTAGCCGGTGGTGATGCGTCTGCAAAGTTCGAGGGTTTCGGTGACCGAGTCCATGGCTGTGTACCTCAATTATTGGCGTGCAGGCGTCGCTGCACGTTGTCCATCAGGGATGTCTGCTGTTCGCGCGTTGCAACAATCGCGTCCTGCCAGGCTTGTGAGCTACTGAGTTGTTCGCCGTGGCGAGCCAGTATGAGCACATAGCTGATGAGGTCTTCCTCACGGTCCAAACCTTGCTCGCGCGCCTGATCTAGGTAGTGCTGGATGAGACCAACCCGTGTTCCATGGCAAGCAGTGGCCAAGGCTGCACAGGACGGCTCGTCCTTGATCAGCTCGGCAAGTTGATAGCTCAGCGGGTCTCCCGCCAATTCAGCCCAACAGTCTTCGTTTAGCGTGATTTGTGGGAGGTGCAGGGACGGAGGCTGATCAGCACCGGATACTTGTAGCCACAACCGCTTGTTCGGGTGCGCTACAGGTGACCACCAGTGATGGATGGGAGCCAACCATTCGCTTATCCCTGGCAGCTCACGATATGTATCCAGCACTCGCAAAGCTGCAGCGTTGTGGAAGCGCAGGAGGTACAAATGGCCGTCAGCTCCCGTCACGATGTTGGCGTGGCTCAGATGCCGGGCAAGTTGGGCAGTTGGTAACGCGCTGACGATCCAGCCGCAAACCGCGCCCGAAGCAAGCTGTTCGAGTTGCCATTGAAAATCGTACTGGGCCGACACATCGGAGCCTGGCCGCGATCCGAATAGCCAAGGGCCTGCTGTTCGCAGATTGTGGAGCTGGGTTTGTTGCAGCAGCGGCCAGCAGCGGTCCTCATAGTGCCGGGTCAACTTTTCCTGCACGCCGGGTGACAGGCTGGCCATTTCCACGATCGCGCTCAGACGATAGCGGTCGGAGGTGCGCAGCACCTCCACCACAGTCCTGATAAATGGGCTTGGCATCAGCTTGTTCCTTCCATGCGAATCATGTTGTGGCCGTCCGCAATCGCTTTCAGCAAGCAGCTCAAGCAAATGGGCTCGCCAGGCTCTGGTACGCCGAAGGTCGATGTCATGCGCTGGCTGCATTTGGCCTGCTGACTGACAGGACCCTTTAAGGCCAGTGCTAGTCCGTCCAACGTGATACCGGCACCATCTATGCGCAGCAACCCGGCCGGACTCCTGATAGTCAGGCTTTCGCTGACCTGGATGTCATAGACCTTGGTTGTGTGGCGGATGGCTTCCCCGGCCTGCAAGGTATTGTGACCGGCCACGCTCTGTTCCAAGTGACCACCGATTTCTATCGTGTGATTGGCTTTGGTGACGTCCTGGCGGTGGTTGCCGACCTGTTCGATGCGGTCCTGGCCAGTGATAATGGTATGGTTCCGGCCAATGGTCAGGGTATCGTCATTGCCGATTTCGTGGGCCCGGTCCTGGCCGATATTGACGGACTCGTCCCGGGCAATCTCTTCCCGACGGTCCTGGCCAATCGAAAGGGTCTCATCCTTCTCGACACGCTCGGTGCGGTCGTTCCCGACTTGCGTGGTTTCATCGTGTTTGACGATGTTGTTCTGGTCTCTTTCTGCGTGGATGAAGACTTCCTGTCGTCCCAGTTCGTCCTCGAAGCGCAGCTCGTTGAAGCCATCGCCCTTGTGGGTCTGGCTCTTGATGGTCATGCGGGTCTTGTGTTCGGGCAGGTCGTACGGCGGCAGCTGGTTTCCGCAATAGGTACGCCCGGTGATCATCGGCTGGTCGGGGTCGGCGTTGACGTACTGGATGATCACGTCCTGGCCGATGCGTGGGATAGCCATCGAGCCCCAGCTACCGCCGGCCCAGCCCTGTGACACACGCACCCAGCAGGAGCTGAACTCGTTGTTCTCGCTCTCCCGGTCCCAGGGGAAGCTCACCTTGACCCGGCCCCACTCGTCGCAGTAGATCTCTTCCCCGGGCGGCCCGACGACCGTGGCCATGTGCGGGCCGTCGATGC
>NZ_JAFGYI010000174.1:0-527 GCF_017490905.1 Pseudomonas sp. 32_A
GGTCGATCATGGGCGCCGCCCCGCGCGGTCCGTCGCGGCGCATGCCGCGCGCGACGGCGATACGGCGCCGCCCCACGCGCCGCGCGCCGCGTGGTCAATACGATTGCCGCTCGAGCTTGATTTCCTGCAGGATCGTCGTCGCGATCTCCTCGATCGACTTGTGCGTCGACGACAGCCACTTGACGCCTTCGCGCCGCATCATCGCTTCGGCCTCGTTGATCTCGTAGCGGCAGTTCTCCGGCGCCGCGTACTTGCTGCCGGGGCGGCGCTCGTTGCGGATCTCGGACAGGCGCATCGGATCGATCGACAGGCCGAACAGCTTGTCGCGGTGCGGATGAAGCGGCGTCGGCAGCTTGCCGCGCTCGAAGTCTTCCGGGATCAGCGGATAGTTCGCCGCCTTCACCCCGTACTGCATCGCGAGATACAGGCTCGTCGGCGTCTTGCCGCTGCGCGACACGCCGATCAGGATCACGTCGGCGTCGGCGAGGTTGCGGTTCGACTGGCCGTCGTCGTGCGCGAGCGAGAAG
>NZ_JAFGYI010000175.1:0-525 GCF_017490905.1 Pseudomonas sp. 32_A
GCGCTGATCCGGCCGCCCGGATTGTTCCAGCTGTTCAGCACGTAGGTCAGCACGTTCGCGACTTCGTCGTCGGTCAGTTGCGCCATCGGCGGCATCGCCGAATCGTAGTCGTGGCCGTTGACCGTCACCTTGCCGTTCAGGCCGTGCAGCAGGATGCCGATCGCGCGCTTCGGGTTCGCGGCGAGGAAGTCGGAGCCGGCGAGCGGCGGGAACACGCCCGGCAGGCCGGTGCCGGCACTTTGGTGGCACACCGCGCAGGTGCTCGCGAACACCGTGCCGCCCGCTTTCACCTGCGCGGGCAGCGACAGCGGCGCGGCGCTCGCGGCGGCGCTCGTCCTGACGGGCGAGGCGCCGCCCTTCACGCCGCCTTTCACGCCGGCCGCGGCGCCGGGCGCGCCGGCCGGGCCCGAACCCGCCGCCGCGGTGACGGCGTCGCCGCTGTACGGCGCGTCGAGCTCCTTGCCCGAATAGATCGCCTTGTTCTCCGGGCCGTCCACCTTCAGGATCGCGAGTGCGCCCTTGTTG
>NZ_JAFGYI010000176.1:0-523 GCF_017490905.1 Pseudomonas sp. 32_A
GCCGCGCGGCGTCAGGCTCGCGCCCGGCACGATCGACCGCCCCGCGGCCATCGCCATCGCGAGCCCCATCTCGACGAGCGAGACGAACTCCGGATCGGCCATGTCGACGTCCTCGGGTGAACGAGCGATACACAACAACGTCGAGAGTTCATGTGGCGTCAACATGGTCATGTCTCCGTCATCGAGCGCCACGGGCCGGCATTGGCCGCGTCGCTCATGGTGAGTCCGCGTTCGAAATTGCGCTTGCTCGCACTGTGCCGCCCCCGCTCGCGAAAGAAAATCGGCAATTACGAGATAAGCACATAGCCGCATTCCACCCGCCTGTAGGAATTTGCCGATTCCCCTGCCGATTCGCTCGCCGGCGGGCGCGCACGGCGCGGCGGTTCACCCATTGCGGCGCATGCGTTCGCGTGGCGCGCCTCCGCGCATGCATGCACACGCATCCGCCTATGCGTGCGCATCGAAACACGTGTTCGCCGTGTGACGACGGGCTCGATCGCGCCCACATGCCGCGGCGTTCAAC
>NZ_JAFGYI010000177.1:0-523 GCF_017490905.1 Pseudomonas sp. 32_A
CAAGGGCACCTTGGCGGGGCTGGCAATTGCCGCAATACGTGTTCTGGCTCGACAGCCGGCAACGGGCAGGGGCTGAGTCGTCCGCACGCGGCATGGGGCGATGAGGCGATGATCTAGGCCTACGGCGGGCGGGTGCGACTGCGTGCCGATGGGGCTTGTTACTACGCGAGCATCTACCTTTCGTGTGAGAAATTGTCTGATTTAATCGGCGACAACTTTGAACCTGTTTATTTTCCAAAGGCGGCACATGCTTTCGAATGTGCCGGAAATAGATCACACAATCGACTATTCGGTCCTAAACCGTCCTTACCAATCAGGAGGCCCATCACCATGTCGCTCTTCACCACTGCTTGTGCCAAAATTTTGCCTCGGAGGTTGCACTCCGTCATCCGCCGACGACGTTCGTGGAACGTTCCCCTCGTAGCGACGTGTGTCGCGATGAGTACTTCGAGTTGTGTTCAGCATGCCGACGTCGTTGCCGAGGCGCAACGCCTAAACGCACCTGTCAAGGCCGTTGCAGATC
>NZ_JAFGYI010000021.1:0-102363 GCF_017490905.1 Pseudomonas sp. 32_A
ACCCAGCACATCGCCCGCCGCCCCCAGCGCATCGCGCTGCTGCAGCACATTGCCGAACAAGGATCGATCACCCGCGCCGCCAAGGCTGCGGGCATCAGCTACAAGGCCGCCTGGGACGCCATCGACGAACTCAACAACCTGGCCAGCCAGCCCCTGGTGGAGCGCAGTACCGGGGGGCGTGGTGGCGGTGGTGCCCGCCTGTCGCCGGAAGGCCAGCGGGTGCTGCGCCTGTATCAGAGGCTGCAGGCCCTTCAGGCGCAGATTCTCGAAGCGGCCGAGGAGTCCAGCGACCTCGACTTGCTCGGCCGGCTGATGTTGCGTACCAGCGCACGCAACCAGTTGCAGGGCCAAGTCAGCGGCCTGCGCCGTGAGGGCCGGCATGATCGCGTCAGCCTGGCGTTGGGCGGAGGGTTGGAGATCGAGGCGTTGATCACCCACGACAGCACTGCGCGGCTTGAGCTGACGCTGGGGACGATGGTGGTGGCGCTGCTCAAGGCGGGGTGGGTGCGGTTGTTGGCCGACGAGGAAGAGGCCGAAGCGGGTAGCAATTGCCTGCTGGCGACGGTGGAAGAGGTGCTGGCAGAGGCTGATGGGCCTGGAGAGGTCAGGTTGGCGCTGGGTAATGGGCAGACGTTGTGTGCGTTTGCCGAGGCGGATTGGTTGGCTGGGCAGCGGGTGGCAGAAGGCAGTTCGGTGCGGGTTCAGTTTCATCCCTCCTATGTATTGCTCGGGGTTCCTGCATAGCCTGGCCGCGCTTTGCGCGGTTCGCGGGTAAACCCGCTCCCACAGGTGCATCGTTTCCCTGGCGGCTGCGCCGTACCTGTGGGAGCGGGTTCACCCGCGAAGAGGCCGGTACAGGCATTAACGCGCTACCATGGCCCCCACGCCGCCTACCCCCGGAGCCACCATGTCCCACCCCTTCGACACCCTCACCCCCGACCTGGTCCTGGACGCAGTGGAAAGCATTGGCTTTCTCAGCGATGCGCGGGTGCTGGCACTGAACAGCTACGAGAACCGCGTCTACCAGGTGGGCATCGAAGATGCACAACCGCTGATTGCCAAGTTCTACCGCCCAGGCCGCTGGAGCGACGCGGCCATCCTCGAAGAGCACAGCTTCACCGCCGAACTGGCCGACTGCGAAGTGCCGGTGGTCGCCCCGCTGCACCACGACGGTCGCACCTTGTTCGAGCACCAGGGCTTCCGTTTCACCCTGTTCCCCCGCCGCGGCGGCCACGCGCCAGAGCCGGGCAACCTCGACCAGCTCTACCGCCTCGGCCAGTTGCTCGGCCGCCTGCATGCCGTGGGCGCCAGCAAACCGTTCGAGCACCGCGAAGCGCTGGCTGTGGACAACTTCGGCCACGCCTCGCTCAATACCCTGCTGGAAGGTGACTTCGTCCCCCGCGAACTGCTGCCGGCTTTCGAATCGGTAGCCCGCGACCTGCTAAAGCGAGTGGAGGACATCTACGCCCGCTCGCCGCACCAGCTCATCCGCCTGCATGGCGACCTGCACCCCGGCAACCTGATGCACCGCGACGAGGTATATCACGTGGTCGACCTCGACGACTGCCGCATGGGCCCGGCGGTGCAGGACCTGTGGATGATGCTGGCCGGCAGCCGCGAGGAGCGCCTGGGGCAGCTGGCCGAACTGATCGACGGCTACAACGAGTTCCACGACTTCGACCCGCGCGAGCTGGCCCTGATCGAACCCCTGCGCGCCCTGCGCCAGTTGCACTACAGCGCCTGGCTGGCGCGGCGCTGGGACGACCCGGCATTCCCGCCCAGCTTCCCCTGGTTTGGCCAGCCACGCTACTGGGGAGACCAGATCCTCGCCCTGCGCGAGCAAATGGCAGCACTGGATGAAGCGCCGCTGAAATTGTTCTAGAAGCGCGCCCGCCTCTGTCTACAATAGGCGTCGCTTTATTTAGCTACCTAAGCAAGGATTCTGCATGCATGCCGCAAACCCGCGTCGCGGGTATCTACTAGGCCTCAGCGCCTACATCATCTGGGGCTTGTTCCCCCTGTACTTCAAGGCAATCCAGAGCGTCCCGGCGGTGGAGATCATTGTCCACCGGGTGCTGTGGTCGGCTTTGTTCGGCTCGTTGCTGCTACTGGTGTGGAAACACCCCGGCTGGTGGCGTGAACTGCGGGAAAACCCGCGCCGGCTGGGCATCCTGGCCCTGAGCGGGGCACTGATCGCCGGCAACTGGCTGACCTACGTATGGTCGGTGAACAACGGGCGCATGCTCGAGGCCAGCCTGGGTTACTACATCAACCCGCTGATCAATGTGCTGCTGGGCATGCTGATTCTCGGCGAGCGCCTGCGCCGTATGCAGTGGCTTGCGGTAGCCATGGCCACCGTGGGTGTTGCCCAGCAGGTGTGGCAGGTAGGCAGCCTGCCGTGGGTGTCGCTGGTACTGGCGCTGAGCTTCGGCTTCTATGGGCTGATTCGCAAACAGGCACCGGTAGCGGCACTGCCGGGCCTGGTGGTGGAAACCTGGATGCTGGTACCGCTGGCCCTTGGCTGGCTGTTGCTGCACCCGGCGGCAACAAGTGCCAAGGGCGCGTTCTACACCAGCAGCGAAGCTTTGTGGCTGATGGCTGCGGGGCCGGTGACCCTGGTGCCGCTGGTGTGCTTCAACGCTGCCGCGCGGCACTTGCCGTACACCACGCTGGGCTTCCTGCAGTACCTGGCGCCGACGCTGGTGTTGCTGCAGGCGGTGCTGCTTTTCGATGAGCACTTGTCGTCAAGCACTTTGGTGGCGTTCATGTTCATCTGGGCGGGTTTGGCGATTTATAGCGTCGATGCGTGGGTCAGTTTGCGCAAGCGTAGCTGATCAAAAAATGATCATAACCCTGCAGGCCTTGTGCTTCGTGGCCTGCAGAGACATCTCCAAAGGTTATCCACACCCTCGTCCCCGTGCTTTGTGCACAAGCTGCTGATTATTGGCTGTTTTTTGAGCAAATCCTCGGAGGGCCTGATTTGCCTGGCCTGGAGAGGTGAGCCCCCAGGTTATCCACAAGGCCTTCCCCGTGATATCGGGATAACCGCAGGGGGCTGCTTTGCAGCCCATCGCGACACAAGGCCGCTCCTACAGGGGTACACGTTTACCGGCGGATTACGCGTGCCCCTGTAGGAGCGGCCTTGTGTCGCGAAAGGGCCGCAAAGCGGCCCCCGGCGATTCCGGATCACTCCTCCGGCCGCAGTTTCAACTCGACCATCAGATCGTCCGCCAAGCTTTCCAGCTTCTGCTGCAAATCCTCCAGCGACAGGGTCAACGGCAATGCCAGCAAGGCATCGGCATGGAATAGCGGCTCGCTGCTCATGGGCGCCGGCCGCACCTCCGTGGTAAACCGCTCAAGGTTCACCCCCAGGTCCGCCAGCAAGCGGGTGATGTCACGCACGATCCCCGGCCGGTCATTCCCTACCAGCTCCATGGCAATCGGCTTCCAAGTACAAGACGGCTCGATTCCGCTCTCGGCGATCAGCACACGAATGTCATATCGGGCCAACCCCTGCAGCGAAGCCACCAGCTCGTCGTAGTTTTCCGCCGGCACCGCCACCCGCAGGATGCCGGCAAACTGCCCGGCCATACGCGACATGCGGCTTTCCAGCCAGTTGCCACTGTGGTCAGCGATGCACTGGGCAATGCGCTCGACCTGGCCGGCCTTGTCAGGGGCAATTACAGTCAGTACAAGATGATCCACAAGCCCTTCCTCGTGTCGGACCGCGCCGTGCGGCAGAAAATCGGGGGATCGACTCAGTATAGGCAAGGCGCGGCAACCTGCCGCAGGGCAATCTGCACAACGAATCGTGTACTGTTTCAAGATTTATCTGGAACAATCCACCTGTTTTTTGCGAACATACCCACTCCCAGCGTGACCATACGCGACCAACGGGTCGCATAACGGCGCTTTTAGTCTGATTTTGCCCCGCCTACTGCTTCATGTAGTATCCCGTGGCGCGGACTACAAAACGTCGTTTGGATGTCTGCCAAGGCGCCTGTGAAAATACGCACACTGTCTGCCAGCCAGTCTGGCAGGCCGCACCCAGCCGCGCTCGGGCTCTACTCGGGGGCATGCACTGGTGCCGTGTTTAGAGAAGCGCTACAGGCTTAATACAGAAGAGCGAAATAGCTGAGCAGAGTGAGGCAAGCAATGACTGGATACGTTCAAGTCGGTGGCCTTCAGGTCGCCAAGGTCCTGTACGACTTCGTGAACAACGAAGCGATCCCAGGGACCGGCATCGTCGCCGAGCAGTTCTGGGCGGGTGCAGAGAAGATCATCAATGACCTCGCTCCAAAGAACAAAGCCCTGCTCGCCAAACGCGACGAGCTGCAAGCCAAGATCGACGCCTGGCACCAGGCACGCAAAGGCCAGGCCCATGACGCCGTAGCCTACAAAGCATTCCTCCAGGAAATCGGCTACCTGCTGCCACAAGCCGACGATTTCCAGGCCACCACCCAGAACGTCGACGAAGAAATCGCCCACATGGCCGGCCCGCAGCTGGTCGTACCGGTGATGAACGCCCGCTTCGCCCTGAACGCCGCCAACGCCCGTTGGGGTTCGCTGTATGACGCGCTGTATGGCACCGATGCCATCAGCGATGAAGGCGGCGCAGAGAAAGGCCAAGGCTACAACAAGGTGCGTGGCGACAAGGTCATCGCCTTCGCCCGCGCCTTCCTCGACGAAGCCGCGCCACTGGCAGCCGGCTCGCACGTCGATTCCACCGGCTACCGCATCGAAGGCGGCAAGCTGGTAGTTGCCCTGAAAGGCGGCAGCAACAGCGGCCTGCGTGACGACGCCCAGCTGATCGGCTTCCATGGCGATGCCGCCGCGCCGACTGCCGTGCTGCTCAAGCACAACGGCCTGCACTTCGAAATCCAGGTCGATGCCAGCACCCCGGTCGGCAGCACCGACGCCGCCGGCGTGAAAGACATCCTGATGGAATCGGCGCTGACCACCATCATGGACTGCGAAGACTCGGTTGCCGCCGTCGACGCCGACGACAAGGTGGTCGTCTACCGCAACTGGCTGGGCCTGATGAAAGGCGACCTGGCCGAAAGCGTCAGCAAGGGTGGCAAGACCTTCACCCGCACCATGAACCCGGACCGCGAGTACGCCGCGCCCAACGGCGGCAGCGTGACCCTGCACGGCCGTTCGTTGCTGTTCGTGCGCAACGTTGGCCACCTGATGACCAACCCGGCGATCCTCGACGCCCAGGGCAACGAAATCCCCGAGGGCATCCAGGACGGGCTGTTCACCAACCTGATCGCCCTGCACAACCTCAATGGCAACACCAGCCGCAAGAACACCCGCAGCGGCAGCGTGTACATCGTCAAGCCGAAGATGCACGGCCCGGAAGAAGTAGCCTTCGCAGCCGAGATCTTCAGCCAGGTCGAAGACCTGCTGGGCATGAAGCGCAACACCGTCAAGGTCGGCATCATGGACGAGGAGCGCCGTACCACGGTCAACCTCAAGTCGTGCATCAAGGCCGCAGCCGAGCGCGTGGTGTTCATCAATACCGGCTTCCTCGACCGCACCGGCGATGAAATCCACACCTCGATGGAAGCCGGCGCCGTGGTGCGCAAGGGTGCCATGAAGAACGAGAAGTGGATCGGTGCCTACGAGAACAACAACGTCGACGTCGGCCTGGCCACCGGCCTGCAAGGCCGTGCGCAGATCGGCAAGGGCATGTGGGCCATGCCCGACCTGATGGCGGCCATGCTCGAGCAGAAGATCGCCCACCCGCTGGCCGGTGCCAACACCGCCTGGGTGCCGTCGCCGACTGCAGCCACCCTGCATGCCCTGCACTACCACAAGGTGGACGTACAGGCACGTCAGCGTGAACTGGCTTCGCGCACCCCGGCGTCGGTAGACGACATCCTGACCATCCCGCTGGCCGCCGACACCAACTGGTCGGCCGAAGAGATCCGCAACGAACTGGACAACAACGCCCAAGGCATCCTCGGCTACGTGGTGCGCTGGATCGACCAGGGTGTGGGTTGCTCGAAGGTGCCAGACATCAACAACGTCGGCCTGATGGAAGACCGCGCCACCCTGCGCATTTCGGCCCAGTTGCTGGCCAACTGGCTGCGCCATGGCGTGGTCAGCCAGGAGCAGGTACTGGAAAGCCTCAAGCGCATGGCGGTGGTGGTTGACCAGCAGAACGCCGGTGATGCCCTGTATCGCCCGATGGCACCTGACTTCGACGACAACATCGCATTCCAGGCCGCTGTGGAGTTGGTACTGGAAGGTGGAAAGCAGCCGAACGGTTACACCGAGCCGGTACTGCACCGCCGTCGCCGCGAGTTCAAGGCGCGTAACGGGTTGTAAGCGACATCTGCGACAGGGGGCCGCTTTGCGGCCCTTTCGCGACACAAGGCCGCTCCCACAAGTACCGCGCAAGGCTGAAGTCTGGCGCGGTACCTGTAGGAGCGGCCTTGTGTCGCGAAAGGGCTGCAAAGCAGCCCCACTCCTGCACTACTGGATCTTCAGTTCTTTCTTCACCAGCTCCAGCAGCCTGTCCAGATCCACCGGCTTCAGCAGAAAATCCACCACCCCAAGGTGCATCACGTCCACCGCCTCTTCCACATCGGTGTCGCCTGACACCACGATGATCGACAACGCCGCCCGCTCCGACTCGCGAATCTGCCGGATCAGCTCCAGGCCATCCTCGGGCTGCATGCGCAAATCCGTGATCATCAAGCCGATCCGCTGCTGGTAATGCAGGTAAAGCCTGGCTTCCTCGGCCCCATCCGCGCCTACGCAGTCAATGCCCCGGCTTTTCAGGTACAGGATCAGCGCCTCACGGTTCACTGCATTGTCATCCACCACCAGCACCAGCGGCTTGGCTGCCACAGGCGCACTCACGACGGCCAATGCCTCGCGCTCGGCGTCGCTCAGGATGTCGTGTTGCTCAGGCATGCTCATCTCGTCAAAAAAATTCCGCTTCAGCATTAGGACCGCAGAACTTGCGTAACCCGGCTGGCCTTTCGTCGGGTGTTTGACAGGGCGCTCATAGACTTACGTCCAATGGGCACCACCTCGCCGCAAGCCGACCATGGAGGCAGAGAACAACATGGCCGGCACCTATATATATATAGATATATAGTTCGGCATAGCGATACGGTCAGTTTCATGAGCAAAAAGGACGCCTACAGCCAGGCGGGCAGGACGGCAGTGCTGCAGAACATCCAGGGCACCTTGCAGTTCCTGCAGCGTTTTCCGCCATTCAACCAGATGGAACACAGCCACCTGGCCTACCTGGTCGAACAGTGCCAGCTGCGCTTCTATGCCAGCGGCGAAAGCATCGTCAAACCTGCCGACGGGCCGGTCGAGCACTTCTACGTCGTCAAGCAAGGCCGCGTGGTGGGTGAGCGCCAGCACCTGGTCAAGCCTGGTGTGGAGACCACCTTCGAAATCACCAGCGGCGAATGCTTCCCGCTGGCGGCCCTGCTCGGCGAGCGAGCGACTCGAACCGAGCACCTCGCGGGTGAGGACACCTTCTGCCTGCAACTGAACAAGCCCGCGTTCATCCGCGTATTCTCCATGTCGGAAGTGTTTCGGGATTTTGCCCTGCGCGGGGTCAGCAGCCTGCTCGACCAGGTCAACCAGCAGGTACGCCAGCGCGCGGTGGAAACCCTCGGCACCCAGTATTCGCTGAATACGCCACTGGGAGAACTGGCCATGCGCCACCCGGTAGTGTGCAACCCCGAGACGCCCCTGCGCGACGCCGTGCGGCTGATGCACGAGCAGCAGGTCGGCAGCATCGTGGTGGTCGACCCGCAGCGCTACCCCACCGGTATCTTCACCCTGCGCGACCTGCGCCAGGTGGTGGCCGCGGCCGACGCCGACCTAGGTGCGCCCATCGCGCGCCACATGACCGCCCAGCCGTTCTACCTCAGCCCCCAGGCCAGCGCCTTCGACGCAGCCATGGCCATGACCGAACGGCATATCGCCCATGTCTGCCTAGTGGAAAACCAGCGCCTGTGCGGTGTGGTTTCGGAGCGCGACCTGTTCTCCCTGCAACGGGTCGACCTGGTGCACCTGGCGCGCACCATTCGCCATGCGCCACGCCTGGATACCCTGGTCTCGCTGCGCGGCGAAATCAGCCAACTGGTCGAGCGCATGCTGGCCCATGGCGCGTCCTCCACGCAGATCACCCAGATCATCACCCTGCTCAACGACCACACCGTGTGCCGGGTGATCGAGCTGGCGCTGGCCGAGCGCGGTGACCCGGGCGTGCCGTTCAGCTGGCTGTGCTTTGGCAGCGAAGGGCGACGTGAACAAACCCTGCATACCGACCAGGACAACGGCATCCTCTTCGAAGCCGCCGACAGCGACGAGGCCGACGCCATCCGCGCGCGCCTGCTCCCGCTGGCGCAATACATCAACCAGTGCCTGGCCCAGTGTGGCTTCACCCTGTGCAAGGGCAACGTCATGGCCGGCAACCCCGAGCTGTGCCTGTCCCGCAGTGAGTGGGCGCGGCGTTTTGCCGGTTTTGTCCGCGAGGCCAGCCCGGAGAACCTGCTGGGCTCGAGCATCTATTTCGACCTGCGCGTGGTGTGGGGCGACGAGCAAGGCTGTGAGCAGTTGCGCCAAGGCCTGCTGGACCAGGTGGCTGACAACCGCATCTTCCAGCGCATGCTGGCTGACAACGCCCTGCGCCAGCGCCCGCCGGTAGGCCGCCTGCGCGAGTTCGTGCTGACCCGCCAAGGCAACGACAAGGCCGCCACCCTCGACCTCAAGGTCCAGGGCCTGACGCCCTTCGTCGATGGTGCCAGGCTGCTGGCCCTGGCCAACGGCATCGGTGCCTGCAATACCCTGGAACGTCTACGTCAGCTGGTGGCCAAGGGCGTGATCGAGGCACTGGACGGCGCAGCATATGAAGAGGCCTACCACTTCATCCAGCAAACCCGCATGCAGCAGCACCAGCGCCAGACCCGCGACAACCTGCCGTATTCCAACCGCCTGGACCCGGACAGCCTCAACCACCTGGACCGGCGCATCCTGCGCGAGTCCCTGCGTCAGGCCCAGCGCCTGCAAAGCAGCCTGGCCTTGCGGTACCAGCTATGAGCCTGTTCGCCTGGCTGCGCCCCAGTGCGCCCGAACTGGACCATGCCATGCGCCAGCGCCTGGCCCGGCTGCCCAAGGCCGCACCACTGGGGGTGTGTACCCTGCGCGAGCAGCGCTGGGTGGTGCTGGACCTGGAGACCAGCGGCCTGAACCCCAACCGTGACCAGGTACTGTCGGTTGGCGCCGTGGCCATCGAGGATGGCGCCATCGACTTTGCCCAGCAGTTCGAACGCACCCTGCACCGGCCTTTGCAGAAGACCAACGCCAGCGTGCTGATCCACGGCCTGGGCCCGAGTGCCCTGGCTGCCGGCTGCGACCCGGCCGAGGCCTTGCTCGATCTGCTCGACTTCATTGGCAATAGCCCGGTGCTGGCATTCCATGCGCCGTTCGACCAGCGCATGCTGGCCCGGGCGCTGAAGGAAAGCCTGGGCTATCGCTTGCAGTCGCACTTCCTGGATGTTGCCGAGTTGGCGCCGATGCTCAACCCCGACACAGTGCTGCGCGAGGCCGGGCTGGATGACTGGGTGGCGCGGTTTGGCCTGCACGTGGAAGAGCGCCATCATGCCAGCGCCGATGCCTTGGTGACCGCCGAACTGGCGCTGATCCTGTTCAGCCAGGCCCGGCGCCAGCAACTGGACAGCCCGCTGCAGCTGGAGCAGCGGTTGCGCGGGTGGCGCAGGCGCAAGGTGCACAACCACGGCCTGTAGCTTTTCACCGCCCTTGCTGGCCTCTTCGCGGGTAAACCCGCTCCCACAGGTACTGTGCAATGCTCAAGGCCTGCGCCGTACCTGTGGGAGCGGGTTTACCCGCGAAGAGGCCTGTACAGGTGATGCACCTTCCATGATGGCCATCCGATAAGCGTCCATTGCACCCACCCCCTCCCCTCTGCAACAATCGCGAATAATTATCGTTAGTTAATGCATTCGTTCCGGGGGGACGCTGCTTGTCTTCTGCACAGAGCCCACACGCCGATCTGGTCGGTGCGCTGTACCGCGACCACCGCGGCTGGCTGCTCGCCTGGCTGCAACGCAGCATGGCCTGCCGCCAACGTGCCGAAGACCTGAGCCAGGACACCTTCGTGCGCCTGCTCGGCCGTGCGCAACTGGATACGCCCCGCGAACCCCGCGCATTCCTGGCCGCCGTGGCCAAGGGCCTGATGTTCGACCACTTCCGCCGCGCCGCGCTGGAGCAGGCCTACCTGGCCGAACTGGCCTTGATGCCGGAAGCCGAACAACCTTCCCCGGAAGTGCAGCACCTGATCCTCGAGGACCTCAAGGCCATCGACCGCCTGCTCGGCAAACTGTCGAGCAAGGCCCGCGCGGCATTCCTGCACAATCGCCTGGACGGCATGAGCCATGCCGAGATCGCCGAGCGCATGGGGGTTTCGGTGTCGCGGGTACGCCAGTACATCGCCCAGGGCATGCGCCAGTGCTACGTGGCCCTGTACGGGGAGCCGACGTGAGCAGCGCCCCGGTTTCGTCACGGGTGCTGGAAGCTGCCATTGCCTGGAAACTCAGCCTCGACAACGGTAGCGGCACACCTGACGAGCGCAGCGAATTCATGCGCTGGCATGCCGCGAGCGAGGAGCACGCCCGCGCCTGGCGCCAACTCGGCGCCATGGACCAGCGCGTGAACGCCGCTGCAGGCCCGGCACGCCAGGCCCTGCTGCAATCGCGCGCCGGCCTGCGCCGACGTATCGGCAAGGTCGGCGGCGGGCTGGCCGGCATGTTTCTTCTGGGCTCGCTGCTGGCCTGGGTCGGCGCGCCATCGCTGGCACCGAGCTACTGGCTTGCCGACCAGCGCACCGCCACCGGCGAACTGCGCACCCTGCGCCTGGAAGACGGCACCTTGCTGAGCCTGAACAGCCACACTGCCGTGGACATCGACTACGCCGGCGAGCAACGGGTGATCGTGCTGCACCAGGGCGAGATCTCGGTCGAAACCGGCCATCAGGACCCGCGTCCGCTGCTGGTGCGCACCGACGATGGCCGCCTGCGCCCACTGGGCACGCGCTTCCTGGTGCGCCGCGAGGATGACGGCACCCGCCTGGAAGTGCTGCAAGCCTCGGTCGCCGCCATGCCGCTGAACAGCGGCGACGAACAGGTGCTGCGCGAAGGCCAGCAGGTGCTGATGAACGCCAACGGCCTTGGCCGGGTCGGCACGGTGCCAGCCGGAGCCGACGCCTGGACCCGCGGCATGCTGGTGGTGGACAACGTGCGCCTGGCCGACCTGCTGGCCGCGCTTGGCCAGTACCGCAGCGGTTACCTCGGGGTAGACGACAAGGTCGCCGATCTGCGGGTGACCGGCAGCTTCCCGCTGACCGACACCGACCTGGCGCTTTCGTCGCTGGTGCCGGCACTGCCGGTGAAGGTCGAGCGGCATACCCAGTGGTGGGTGACCGTCGGTCCCAAGTAGGCCTGCACCGGCCTCTTCGCGGGTAAACCCGCTTCCACAGGATTGCACCAGCCTCAAAGCCCCCGCGATCCCTGTGGGAGCGGGTTTACCCGCGAAAAGGCCGGTACAAGCAGAAACCAACTTCAAATAATTCTCAATTTTTTTCAGATTCGCCCTGTCACTTTTCAAATCTCGCTCGGCAAGGAAGCAGAAAGCACTTATCCGTCGAGGAGCCGCTGCATGTCCCGTGCTGTTGATCGTATCCTGCGCCCCAGCCTGATGGCCCTGGCCATCGCCGTGGCCGCGCCATTGGCCAGCCCTGCCCTGTTCGCCGCCGAGCAATCCGCTCAGCGTGCCTACGACCTGCCCAGCGCCCCGCTGGCCACCACCCTCAACCAGATCGCCAGCCAGGCCGGCATTACCCTGGCCATCGACCCGGCACTGGTCAGCGGCCGTACCTCGGCCACGGTGAGCGGGCAGTACGATGGCCTTGGTGCCCTGCAGGCTGCCCTGCGCGGCACTGGCCTGCAGCTGCAGCAAAGTAGCGTGGGCAGCTTCAGCCTGGTGGCTACGCCGGAAGGGACACTGGCGTTGCCGGAGACCGCGATCAATGCGACTTCCAACTATGAAAGCGCCTGGGGTGCCTCCAGCGGCTACGTGGCCACGCGCACTGCCGCGGGTACCAAGACCGACACACCAATCGTCGAGACCCCACGCTCGCTGACTGTCATCACCCGCCAGCAACTGGACGATCGCCAGGTACTCAACCTCAATGACGCCCTGCGCTACACCGCTGGCGTGCAAAGTAGTGGTTACGGTTCGGACTCGCGCGCCGACTGGCTGCGTGTGCGTGGTTTCGAGCCGACCCAGTTCCTTGACGGGCTGCCGCTGCCCAAGGGCTCGTTCGCCAATCCCAAGGTCGAGCCGTGGAACCTCGAACGCATTACCGTACTGCGCGGACCGGCGTCGTCGGTGTATGGCCAGACACCACCGGGCGGCATGCTCGATATGGTCAGCCGCCGTCCGCAACTTGAGAGTGCGCATCAGATCGAAGCCCAGGTGGGTAGCAACGAACACAAGCAGATCAACTTCGACAGCACCGGCAAGATCGACGACGAAGGCAAGTTTCTATACCGCGTGAGTGGTGTGGTGCGTGACAGCAATTCACCCGTCGACCATATCCCGGACAAGCGCTACAACATCGCACCCAGCCTGACCTGGAATATCGATGAAGATACCAAGCTGACCTTCATCTCTCAGTACACCCGGGACGATACCGGTATCACTGGTCAGTTCCTGCCACTACAAGGAACCAAACTGGACGGCCCGACCGGCAAGATTTCCCACCACAAGAACCTTGGCGAACCGGACTGGGACTTCTACGACCGCAGCTACTACGCGTTGGGATATGCCTTCGAGCACCGACTCAACGACACCTGGCAGTTCCGCCAGAACCTGCGCTACACCAAGAGCGATTTGTCGTTCCAGGCCGTGCAGGTAGCCACCATCAACAGCATCGATGCCGATGGCAACGTCAATCGCGAGTCGGGTATCGTCAACGAAGACATCAGCCAGTTCGCCGTCGACAACAACTTCCAGGCCGACTTCCAGACCGGCGACATCAGCCACACAGTGCTGCTGGGCCTGGACCATCAGCGTTCGAATACCAATTATCAATGGCTGTATGGCATGGGCGTGCCTCCGATCAATGTCAACCGCCCGGTATATGGCGCCGACCTGTCGAACGTCACCTACTTTGCCATGCAGGACTTCCAGCAGAAAACCCACCAGACAGGTGCCTACGTTCAGGACCAGATGTCACTCGACAACTGGCGCCTGACCTTGGGTGGTCGTGAAGACTGGATTCACACCGGCACTGTGTTCCACAACAGCGCCGACGCAACCAATACCCAGCGCGACAAAGCCTTCAGCGGCAACGTCGGCCTGAGTTACGTTTTCGACAACGGCATCACGCCGTACTTCTCGTACACCGAGTCGTTCCAGCCGGCCAGTGGTGCCAACGTCAAATCCACGGAATCGTTCAAACCAACCGAAGGCCGCCAGTATGAAGTGGGTGTGAAATACCAGCCCGTCGGGACTGACACCCTGCTCACTGCAGCGGTGTATGACCTGAAGCAGCAGAACGTCAGCGTCACGGAAGGCAGCATCACCCGCCAGGTGGGTGAACTGCAGGTTCGCGGCGTCGAACTGGAGGCCTCCACTCAGGTTACCGAGAACCTCAAGGCCATCGCGTCATACACCTATACCGACACCGAGATCCTGAAGGGTGACGACAAAGGCAACCGCATGGCGCTGATCCCGCGCAACCAGGCAACCCTGTGGGCCGACTACACCTGGCACAGCGGGCCACTGGACGGCTTCGGCATTGGTGGTGGTGTGCGCTATGTGGGTGACACCTACGGCAACACGGCCAACACCGAACTGGCCCATGTGGGTTCGTACACTGTGTACGACGCTTCGGTGCACTACGACCTGGGCCGCCTGGACAGCAGCATGAAAGGCCTGACGGTAGCAGTGGAGGCGAAGAACCTGTTCAACAAGGACTACCTGGCCAACTGTGACGGTTACTGGTGCTACTACGGCGACGAGCGCAACGTGGTGGCCAGTGTCAATTACAAGTTCTGAGTAAGCAGGGACTGCTTCGCAGCCCGATCGCCGGCAAGCCAGCTCCCACAGATTCAGCGCATTGCCCGAGGCCTGCGCTGTACCTGTGGGAGCTGGCTTGCCGGCGATTGGGCCGCACTGCGGCCCCAGGTTCCAACAGGCAAACACCGGTATCGTGATGAAAAGCCCAACCATTCGCCGCTGGTCCACAATCCATACCTGGAGCAGCCTTGTCTGCACCCTGTTCCTGCTGTTGCTGGCGCTCACCGGCCTGCCGCTGATCTTCCACCACGAACTCGAACACCTGCTCGGCGACGCGCCCGAACTGCGCGAAATGCCGGCAGGCACCCCACACCTCGACCTGCAGCAGCTTGTGATCAAGGCCGAGCAGCACCGCCCCGGCGAGGTCATGCAGTACTTTGGCTACGACGAGGACGAAGCCAACGGCTTGGTGGCCATCACCGCTGCCACCGCCGGCACCGAACCCAATTCGTCGCACACTTTCATGCTCGACGCCCGCACCGGCGAAGCCGTGGCCATGCCGGCCGCCAACGGCGGCTTCATGATGACCATGCTGCGCCTGCATGTGGACATGTTCGCCGGCCTGCCCGGCAAGCTTCTGCTGGCCTTCATGGGCGTGCTGTTCGTCGTGGCGATCATCTCCGGCACCGTACTGTATGCACCGTTCATGCGCCGCCTGGACTTCGCCACGGTACGCCACGGCAAATCCCGCCGCCTGCGCTGGCTCGACCTGCACAACCTGATCGGTGTGGTCACCCTGGCCTGGGCACTGACGGTAGGCGTGACCGGTGTGATCAGCGCCCTGTCCGACCTGGTCATCGCCGCCTGGCGCAACGACAGCCTGGCCGCCATGGTCGCGCCCTACCGTGATGCCCCACCGCTCACCGAGCGCGCCCCGGCCACCCGCCTGCTGGGCATCGCCGAACAGGCCGCGCCCGGCATGCGCCCGGACTTCATCGCCTTCCCCGGCACCCGCTTCTCCAGCGAACACCACTACGCGGTGTTCATGAAAGGCGCCACGCACCTGACCTCGCACCTGCTCACCCCGGTGCTGATCGATGCACGCACGCTGGAAGTTACTGCGGTCGGTGAACGCCCCTGGTACATGGACGCCATGGGCCTGTCGCAACCGCTGCACTTCGGCGATTACGGCGGGCGGCCGATGCAGGTCCTCTGGGCCGTGCTCGACGTGCTGACCATCATCGTGCTCGGCAGTGGCCTGTACCTGTGGTGGGGCAAGCAGCGCAAGCCCAAGGGGGCAACCGCATGAGCCACAAGTCGCGGTCAACCCGGCGCATCTACGCCTGGCCGGCGCTTATCGCCCTGCTCAGTGCCGGCGGGTTATTCGCAGCCCTGCTGGGCGACGGCATCTGGGACAGCCTCGCCTGGCTAGGCCTGGGCGTTTCGGCCGTGCTGGGCCTGCGTGGCTTGTGGCCCCGGCGCCGGCAATAACCGGCTACCACCCACCTCGCACATTGCCTCGACATGGTGTGGCTCCCTTGACCCACGGAACTACACCATGACCCCGCTACAACGCCTCGAAGCCCTGGACACCCAGATCACTGCCCTGCAACGAGGGCAGCCCGCCCCGGTCGACGGCCTGGCGCACTTGCAGCTGCGCCAGCGCTTTTTCGGTGACCTGGCACTGTTCTGGAAGGAAGCCCCTGCCGGGGGCCAAAGCCGCTTCCAGCGCTTGCTGCAACTGCGTCACGAGCAGCTGCTTGCGGAGCTGGAGCTGCGTCTGGCCGACCAGACTCTCGATTACGACGCTATCGTGTTGCTACGCACCTGCCTGGCTTCGCCACGGGCCTGGCAGCGCCGACATCTGCCCACCATGCAGCGCGCACAGCTGTACCGCCCGGTTTTCAGCAGCCTGAGCCCCAACCGCCGGCTGCACCTGCGGGGCGCGCTGGTGCTCGTGGCCGGTAGCCCGGAGGGCAGCGCTGCAGTGCCCGGCACAACCAGCGGCCTGGCCTTGCTGTGCAGCCTTTCACATGGCATCGAGGCATTCGCCAACCTCGCCGAACTGCACACCGAGCTGTGCGAACGTCTCGACGACCCGCTGCAAAGCCAACCCATGCTGCAGCTGCTGCCCCGCATTGAAGACCAGCAGTTGATCCAGCAAGCGGACCAGCTGCGTTACGAGTGGTTTGCCGAGGACATGGTCGAGCAGCAGGTTCAAGACCTGATCGATGTGCAGCGCGAACGCCTGGCAATTACCTGGCAAACCGCCTGGCAGCATGAGCATGCGCCCGACCTGGCAGACTTCAGCGCCATGCTGGCCAACCAGCAAGGCTTGCTGAGCCTCATGGGTTGCAAGCATGCCCTGGCCACGCGTTATGCACTGCTGCTGGAAAAACATTTGCCCAGCTGGCTGCGCAATGCTTCCGCACAAGGTTTGGCGCACATCATGCAAACCATGCAGGAGCTCGCCGGAGCCATCACCCAGGCCGCCGCGCCCGGGCTGCTGACCCTGGAGCAGTTCAGCCAGCATAATCACTTGCTGGCATGGGTCCGTGACCGCCTGGGCGAACAGCTGCGCCGGGAACACGGCATCCACACGCCTGCCGAGCAGATCCTCGTCAAGGTCACCATGGCCCGGCGCAAAGGCCCGCTGCTGAATCCGCTGGCACCCTCCAGCTACATCGCAGCAGCAAGCCGCCCACAGGTGGGCGATACCATCGAAATGGTACCGCTCAGCTACCGCCTGGACGAGTTGGCTCTGCTCAACATCGCCTGGTTCGATGTCGAATACTGGCTGACCGCACGAGTCCAGCGCGCTGACGGAAGCGCCTTGCCCAGGCTCACGCCTGCGCATGTCAAACGACTGGTGCGCAACCTGGATGCTGGCAGTGGCTACCTTCGCTACCTGCGCCACCACCTGCTCGACTCCGCCGCCGGTCGCTGGCGCATGCAGGCCCATGGCGCCATAAACCGTGCGCGCATGCACGCCGAAGCGGCCAAGGCCCGCTACGCCGGGCACTTCCTGAACGACCCGCTGGAGCAGGGCTATCGCTGGGTCAGGGCAATCATTCACTACCCAGACAGCGGCTGGCGGCCGACCATCGAGGAACACCGCATCGTGGTCCGCCAGTTGCTCATCGACGGCCATACCCTGCACGGTGTACTGCTGCTCAATGCCGAGGTCGCCAGTGTCCAGTCGTTGGTGGTCTACACCCCGGATGCGCCCGACCGCCGTGCCTGGCGCGAATTCCGCAACACCCGCGACCTGTTACGGACCTTGCGCAATACCCCGGCGCTGCGCGAATACGTGATTCAACGGGCGCCCCAAGCCAACCGCAAACGGCTGGACAAACTGCTGCGCATGGGGCGCCTGGGGCCCTACGTGCAACGACCGATCATTACCGGCAACCTGTACCAAGCCTGCTACCGGGCAGAGGTGCAAATGCTGATGGCCGAGGCCGACAGCAACAGCCGCAGCAACAACGAAGTGCTGGGCGAGTTCAGCCTGGCCACCCTGCGCCTTATCCTCGACCTGATCAGCTTGGTGCTGCCTGCACCCGCCATGTCGGCACTGGCCTTCGGGCGCATGGCCATTTCCATCTGGGATGGCGTGGAAGCGATGCATCGGGACGACTACGAAGCCACCCTGCACCACGCCATTGCCGCGCTCAGCCACACCGCCGACGGGCTAAACAGTTTTGCCGGCTCAACCTTGATGCGCCGGGCCCTGCGCGGTTTGCCACCACAGCCACCGAGGCCGCTACCGAAAAGCCACGAAGCCGCGGTCGACATCAGCAAGCTGCGCTACCGGATCGACGGTATTCACGGGGAGAAGGTCTACGAACAGATCAGTGCTACAGCAGGGCCGGACCGCTATTTCGTCAAGGACAGCCATGGGCGCATGTACAGCGTAAACTTCGACGGCCAGCGCTGGCGGGCACTGGACCCCAGGCAGCCGGACGCCTACGTGCAACTGCCGCTAAAGCGCCTTCGCGATGGTACCTGGGTGGTCGACTCGCCCGTGCTCTGGCACGACGGTTTGCCCGACCTCAGCCACCTGTTCGAAACCTGCCGCCTGCAACCCGAACGCGAAGGCCTGGCGCTAGCGACCGAGGACGACCTGTACGAGGCCGATGGGCAACTTTACCTGCTGCTGGCGGGCAAGCAGCTACCGGTGCGCCGGCACCTGCTCCCAGGCCATTACCATCTAGGCATCCCGCAACACGCGCTCGGCGCGGTGCACGCCTGGGCGGTGCTGCGCCGCCAGGACGGCCAGTGGCGCATTCGCGTGCGCCAGCCAGGCCGCAGCAGCGACTGGCTGACACTGCCGGCGGATTACTCGGCCAGCCTGGGCAGCAGCCGGTCCAGCCGCTGATGCAGGGCACTGCCACTCGGCCAGTTGCGCAGCAACCGCGCCCGGTCACGGGCGTAGGCCGGGGCGAAGCTGAGCTGGGTGGCGTGCTGGCACATGGCATCGAGGTCGATCAGCGACCACTGGCCGTTGTCCCAGAACAGGTTATGGCCCTTGAAATCGCCATGGCTGATACGCTCGCGAATCAGCTGCTGCATCACATGTACCAGGGCATCGACCTGCTCTTCGGGTGCATCGCCGTTTTCCACATAGGGTGCGAAGCACTCGGCCAGGTCCGGGCCATCGACATACTCGGTGACCAGGTAGGCACGGCTGCGCAGGCCCATGACCCGCTGCTCCAGCACCGCCAACGGGCGCGGCGTGGCGATGTCGAGGAACTCCAGGCGATGCCCTTCGATCCACGAATGCCAGGCCCGGCTCGGCCGCCAGAATCGCTTGAACCAGTGTGCGGTGTTCTTGATGTTGTAGCGCTTGAGCACCAGTGTGCGGCCGCCAACCTCGATGCGCGCCACACTGGCAGCGCCACCGGTCTTGTACAGGTGGCCCTGGTCGATCAACGCGTCGGCCTGCTCCAACACCGGCAGCATGGCTTCAACCTCGTTGCGGCGGACCGCCCGCAAGCCCGAAAGGCTGCGCTCGACACTGAACAGGCTGCATTCACGGCCAGCCTTTTCCAGGTAATCCTTCTGGCGCCAGCTGCGCACCTTGTCCACCTGCTTCTGCAAGGCTTCCAGCGGCAACGCATGCTCGGCGTTGGCCAGCAGATAGTGCACCAGCAGCTCTTCGATGAACGGTTCCAGGCGCTTGGGTAGCTGGGCGAAGAATACCCCAAGGTTTTCCAGCACACGCGGGCGCGACAGCTGCTGGCCAGGTGTTTCCGCCTTGATGCCGGCGCCGTCGATCAGGTAAAGCTTGCCCCCATGGCGCAGCAGGTTGTCCAGGTGCAGGTCTTCCTGCCACAGGCCTTGGGCGTGCATGTGCGCCACTGCGGTGAGCGCCTCGCCCAGCACCAGATGCTGCTCATCGGCCAGCACCGGCAAGCTCTCCACTGCCGCCCAGGCATCGGCCAGGCTTTCGGCCCCGTCGAGGAACTCGAACAGCAGCCAGCCACCCTCGCCTTCCTTGAGGCCATCGGCCAGCAGCTTCGGCGTGGTCAGGCCCTGCTCGGCCAGCAGCTTCACGCCTTGCAGTTCGCGCTGGAAATGCCGTGCAGCGTTACCACCGACCAGCAGTTTGGCCAACACCGGTGTACCGCGCCACACGCCGGCGCCCACATAGCGCTGGCCCGGCAGCACGCGCAGCAGGCTGAGCAATTGCAGGTCGGCCGTGCCGGCGGCATCGGCCAGGGTGATACTCAGGGGCAACGAAGGGCTGCGCCCGGCCTCTTTCAATTCAGACAAACGCATCAGCGGGCCTCTTTTTCACGACGGCGTTGCGTCAGGCGTTGCAGCCAGGTATCGACCAGCGTGCCGTCGGCAGGCTGCGCCAGGTAGCTGGCCAGCAAGCTACGTACATCGCGCCCGCTCCAGACAGGGGCGCGACGCAGCAGCGGCTCAAGGTCCTTGAGACGGTCACGCATGCCGAACAGCAGGGGGCGGGTCTTCTCCAGGTCGATCAGTTGCGCGTCCCAGCCTTCGCGGCGCTGGCGCAGGAAGATGTGCTTGGGGTAGAAGCAGCCATGCACCTGGCCGGCGCTGTGCAGGGTACGCGCCAGCTGGCCGCAAGCCTGCAGCACGCCGTTGCGTTCAGCATCGCTCAGTTGTGGCCACCGGGCCAGCAGGCTGTCGAGGTCGGCCCATTCGTCCAGGGCGCGAGTCATCAGGATCGCCCGGTGCGTGCCGCCTTGCTTGCGCTCGCCATAGAACACCGCCTGCAAGGCCGGAATCTGCAGCTTCTGGTAACGGCTGATGTTGCGGAATTCGCGGGCGAAGGTCGGTTCGCCAAATGGCCGGTGCAGGGTACGGGTCAGGTAGTCGCTCTGGCGCTTGAGGTAGTAGCCCTTGCCTTCGAGCTCCAGGCGGAACACGCTGCTCCAGCCACCGCGGCCGGTGTTTGGTTCGTCCACGGCATCCAGTTGCAGCGCCCACAGCGCCTCGAAGTCGTCCAGGCCATGGCGTTTGAGCAGCGCGATGTCCGCGCTGGCCAGATAATCGGTCATTCCCTTCCCTCGAAAAAGCTCACCACCTGGCGAATGCGTTTCTTGTCACGCACATTCAGCCGGTCGCGGCCACGGTATTGCAGGTAGAAACGCAGGCGCTGGGTTGCCGACAGGTGGTATTTGGCCACTTTGTCCAGGCACGCCAGGTCCTTGATCATCCGGTGCCGCCACATGAAGCCGCGCCAGAAATCACCGGTGGGGCAGTCGATGAAGAATAGCGTGCCATGGTCGTCGACCAGCAGGTTGCGCCATTTCAGGTCGTTATGGGCGAAGTGGTGCTGGTGCATGACCCGAGTATGGCGCGCCAGCTGGCTGCTGACATGCCCGACCCAGGCGCGATCGGCCAGGCGTGCATCGTTGCGCTCGGCCAGCGCCGACAGGTCTTCGGTGCGTGGCAGTTCGCGAGTGATCATCGCCCCCCGACCGAAAGCCAGGCCATTGCGCTCCAGGCCCCAGGCCACCACTTCGGCAGTGGGGATGCCCCATTTGTCGAACTGTTTGAGGTTCTGCCATTCGGCCTTGATCCGCGGCCGGCCCAGGTAACGGCGCATGTGCTTGCCGGCCCCGGTGTAACGCTTGACGTAGTAGTTGACCCCGCCACGTTCGACGCGCACCACCTCGCTGATGGGGTCGCGGGTCAGGCGCTCGCCTTGCAAGGCGAATACCGCTTCCAGGCTGCCGAAGTCCGCCGCCAGGTGTTCATAGCCCGGCGCCAGTGTCCACCCCGCCATCAGAGTGCATCTCCATAGCGTTGCTTGCGATCGTAGAGTTTCTGCGCCTTGCGCTCCAGCCAGGCGAGCAGCGCGGCTTCGTCCTTCAGGATCTGCCGCAGCGGGCGCTGGAAGTAACCGCGCAGGAAGCGCAGCTTGTCGCGCTGGGTCAGGCCGATGTCCAGCGCCGAGAAGTACAGCGCGGCCAGGTCCTTGTCGCGCCAGCGGCGGCTGATTCTCGCCCGGGTCTGCGCGCGGTGCAGGTCGATCACCGACAGTTTGAAGTCGTCCGCCGTCACCGGGCGGTCGGTGTGCAGCAGGAAGTGGCAGATGTAGCAGTCGCGGTGGTTGACCCCGGCGCGGTGCATGCCGCCGGTCATCTTCGCCACTTCGGCGATCAGCGCACGCTTGAGGCGCGGCTCGGGCGGCTGCCTGACCCAGTCGATGCTGAAGTCTTCCAGGCTGATGGTCGGCGCCAGTTCTTCGGTGATGATGAACGAGTGCTGCGCGGCCGGGTTGCTGCCACGCTCGCCATAGGCGACGGCAGTCATGGTCGGCACGCCAACCTGGTGCAGGCGCTGGATGGCCTGCCATTCCTGGCCGGCGCCGAGCACCGGCAGCTTGGCGGTGAGCAGGTTCTTGAAGATCTCGCCCCAGCCGATGCCGCGGTGGATCTTGACGAAGAAGCCCTCGCCAGCGACTTCGGTGCGTAGCGTGCGGCGCCCTTCCAGTTCGCGATAGACCTCGCCTTGCAGCGCCTCAACGGCATCGAAGGCATCACGCCCGGCCCACAGGCGCTTGAACGGTTCGGCCAGTATCAGCTTCATGCGGACTCCTGCCCCAGGATCACATCAGCGGCATGCTGCGGCATGCTGTACAGGTCGGCGGTTTCAGCAAACGCCAGGCCGTTGCGCGACCAGCTGGCGCGGGCCTGTTGGTCCTCGAGCATGCGCTGCAGGTAGCCATTGAGCTGTTCCTGCTCGAACGGCTCGTCCAGCACCAGGCCGCTGTCGGCTTCGGCAATGTAGTGGGCGTAGCCGCACACCTTGGAGACCAGCACCGGCAGGCCGGCCACCAGCGCCTCGAGCAGCACCGTGCCGGTGTTCTCGTTGTACGCCGGGTGGATCAGCAGGTCGGCGCCCAGCAGGAAGCGCGGGATGTCGCTGCGGCCCTTGAGGAACTGCACCTGATCGCCCAGGCCCAAGGTAGCGCTTTGCAGCTGGAACACCTTGGGGTCATCCTGGCCGATCACCATCAGCCTGGTGCGCTTGCGCAGGGCCGAAGGCAGTGCGGCCAGGGCCTTGAGGCTGCGGTCGACGCCCTTGGTCTTGAAGCCCGAGCCAATCTGCACCAGCAGCAGGTCGTCGTCGCCCAGGTTGAATTCCTTGCGGAACTCCGCGCGGATCTCGCTGGCATTGGCCGGCGCGCGGCGGTCCTGGGAAATGCCCGGCGGCAGCAGGTGGAAACGCTCCACCGGGGTGCCGTAGTGCTTGATGAACAGCGGCTGCTGAACTTCGGAAATCATCAGCACTTCGGTATGGGCATCCTTGGCGAACACCGCACGTTCGTACTCGGCAAAGTGCCGGTAGCGGCCCCAGCGGCGGTACAGGCCGCCACGCAGGGTCTGCGCCTTGTCCTCGAAACAGCCATCGGCGGCGTAGTACACATCCAGCCCAGGCATCTTGTTGAAGCCGATCAGGCGGTCGACCGGGCGCTTGGCCAGGTCGGCGGCCATCCAGGCGCTGAGCTTCTCGTTGCGGCGGTGGTTGAAAATCGCCTTCACCGGCGCCACCAGCACTTCGAAGCCCGGCGGAATGTCACCCTCCCAGATCAGCGTGTACACACGGATCTGGTGGCCCCGCTTCTGGCATTCCAGGGCAATGCGCATGAAGTCGCGCTGCAGCCCGCCGAAGGGGAAATATTTGTAAAGCACGAAAGCCAGTTGCATCAACGGACATCCTCAGCCAGCAGCAACGCGCTCAAGCGGCTCGCCACATGCTCGGGATTCAGGCGAGTGAAGCACAGCGGCCACTCGCGTTTCAGATCGAACCGGCGCAGGTCGTCGGCGCTCGGTTTATAGGTGCACTTTTTCTGCAGGCAGGGCGCGCAGGGCCAGTCACTGGCCTGGTGAATCTGGGTCCGTCCGTAGGCGCCGGTCAGGCCCGGGTTGGTCGGGCCGAACAGCGAAATGGTGGGCACATCGAGTGCCGCCGCCAGATGGCCAAGGCCGGTATCGACCGCCACGCAGGCTTTTGCCGCCGCCAACACGCGGGCGACGCCGGCAAGGTTCAATTTGGGGAGTACCTGGCAATTGTTCAACCCCTGGGCGATGCGCTCGGCCCGCGCCTTCTCGGCAGGGTTGCCCCACGGCAGGCGCACCTCCAGCTTGCGCCGGCCCATGCGCTCGGCCAGTTCGCGCCAGTAGGCTTCGGGCCAGTGCTTGGTCGCCCAGGTGGTGCCATGCAGGAACACCACATAGGGGGCGGCAGGCGGCAGTTGCAGGCGCTCGAGGTCGAGGCCGTAATTGCCGATGCCTTCCGGCAGGTCATAGGCCAGGGCCATGGCGAACAGCTGGCGCACCCGCTCTACCGCGTGCTGGCCGGTAGCAACCGACAGGCGCCGGTCATAGAAGCGGCTGGCCCAGCCTTCGCGGGCCGAGTAGCGGTCCAGGCCAGCCACCGGCGCCTTCACATAGCGGGTCAGCCAGGCCGACTTGACCAGGCCCTGGGCGTCGATCACCAGGTCGTACTTGCGCTCGCGTACACGTTGCTTGAACGCCTTCCACTCGCCACTCTTGATGGTTTGCCAGAGGTTCTTGCGCCATCGGCGGATGGCCACCGGGATCACCTGGTCGACCGCCGGGTGCCAGCTGGGGATTTCGGCGAAGCCTTCTTCCACCACCCAGTCGAAGCGGATGCCCGGGATGGCGTGGGCCGCATCGGTAAGCGCCGGCAAGGTGTGGATCACATCCCCCAGCGACGAAGTCTTGATGATCAGTACCCGCACTTAGTCGACCTCGGCCACGGTATCGATCAGGTCCGGCCCGCTCAGGCTGTGCAGGGCGGCAATGACTTTGCCAGGTTCCAGCAGGCGCAGGCAGTTGTAGTGGCCGAAGCGGCAGGTGCGGTCGAAGCACGGGCTGCACTCGATGCCGGTGCGCACCACTTCCACGTGCTCGGCCAGCGGCGGGGTGAAGCCCGGCGAGGTCGAGCCGTAAACGGCCACCAGCGGGCGGTTCAGCGCGGCGGCCACGTGCATCAGGCCGGAGTCGTTGGACACCACGGCATGGGCACAGGACATCAGGTCGATGGCTTCGGCCAGCGAGGTTTCCCCGGCCAGGTTGGACGATTCTTCACGCAGCCCCGGGATCAGCCGATCGCGGATCTGCTCACCGACCGGGTGATCGTTCTTCGAGCCGAACAGCCACACCTGCCAGCCCTGGCGGATCATCGCATCGGCCACGCTGGCGTAGTGCTCGGCCGGCCAGCGCTTGGCCTCGCCGAACTCGGCACCGGGGCACAGCGCCAGCACCGGGCGGTCCAGCTCCAGGCCGAACTTGGCCAGGGCGGCGTCACGGCTTTGCGCTTCGATCTGCAGGCTGGGCCGCGGGTACGGCTGCGGCAGCTCGGCGCCGGGTGCGTAGGCCAGGGCCATGAAGCGCTCGATCATCAGCGGGTAGCGGGCCTTGTCCAGCTTGCGCACGTCGTTGAGCAGGCCGAAGCGCATTTCGCCGCGCCAGCCGGTGCGCTTGGGGATACCGGCAAAGAACGGCACCAGCGCCGACTTGAGCGAGTTGGGCAGCAGGATGGCCTGGTCGTACTGGCCGGCCAGGGACTTGCCGATGCGTCGCCGCGTGGCCAGTTCCAGTGCGCCGTGGCCGAGCGGGAAGCTCAGGGCCTGACGGACCTCGGGCATGCGCTCCAGGATCGGCCGGCTCCACTCGGGGGCCAGCACATCGATCACGCAGTCGGGGTGCTGCTGTTTCAGGCACTGGAACAGGGTCTGCGCCATCACCATGTCGCCGACCCAGCTGGGGCCAATGATCAGTATTCTCATGCTTAGTCCAGAAACGCTCGGGGAGGCTACAGGCTGCGGTACAGCCTGGCCTCCCCTCTTTATATTCAGGCTATGTGGCGGACAGTGTACCACTCAGGCATATCCGTCGCTGACTGCAGACCCTGTGGGAGCGGGTTTACCCGCGAACACCGGCGAAGCCGGTGCCATGCACCGCGTGGCCTTTTCGCGGGTGAACCCGCTCCCACAGGGTTGGCGAGGCCTTCAAGTCAGACCCAATTCACCCCAGATCCGCCGCACCTCACGGCGTTCATCGGCAAACTGCGCTGCATCGATCACCCCAGCCTCCTTTTGCAGAGCCTGGCGGTGCGAGGCCGAGCGGAACGCCTTGTACACTTCACGCAACAGCACCGCGTCACTGGCCGGCATCAAACCCGCCTGCTCCAGCTCTTCCAGAATGCGGATGTTATCGGTCCATCGGAGTATGGCCGGGTGGTCGTGGGACCAGGCCAAAGCGGCGTATTGCACCATAAATTCGATATCGACGATACCGCCGGCATCCTGCTTGATATCGAACGGCACACCGGCCTCGAAAGCGTTGGCTGCGGTACCGGCAGCGGTGGCCTTGGTGCCGAGGTTATCGCGCATCTTGGCGCGCATTTCGCTCACTTCGCTGCGCAGTTTTTCCAGGTCGCGGGCCTGGCCCAGAACCTTGGCGCGCACACCTTCGAATGCCGTGCCCACCTGCTTGCAGCCCACCAGCACCCGGGCCCGCACCAAGGCCTGGTGCTCCCAGGTCCAGGCCTCGTTCTGCTGGTAGCGCTCGAACGCACCCAGCGAGCTCACCAGCAGGCCCGAGGCACCCGACGGGCGCAGGCGCATGTCCACGTCATACAGCTGGCCCGAGTTGGTCTGGGTAGTCAGCAGGTGAATGATGCGTTGGCCCAGGCGGGTGAAGAACTGCGCACTGTCGATCGGCTTGGCGCCGTCGGTTTCCGCCTGCGGGTCGCCGTCATGGATGAATACCAGGTCCAGGTCCGAGCCGTGACCCAGCTCCAGGCCACCTACCTTGCCGTAGCCGATGATGATGAAGCCCGGGTCGCACAGGCTGCCGTCGCTGCGCTTGGGCTGGCCGTGGCGGGCCACGGTCTGGCGCCAGGCCAGGGCCAGTACCTGGTCGAGGATGGCCTCAGCCAGCCAGGTCAGGTAGTCGCTGACCTTCATCAGCGGCAGGTTGCCGCTGATTTCCGAGGCGGCCACGCGCAGGCTGTGGGCCAGCTTGAAGTGGCGCAGCGCCTCCATTTGCTGTTCCAGGTCGTCCTCGGGGATGCGCGTCAGGCGTTCGCGCAATTCGCTGGCCAGCTCCGGCGCCAGTGGCGGGCTGAACAGGCGGCCTTCATTGAGCAGCTCGTCGAGCAGCAGCGGGTAGCGGGCAATCTGCTCGGCAATCCATGGGCTGGCGGCGCACAGGGTCAGCAGGCGGCGCAAGGCGCCGGGGTTTTCGGTGAGCAACACCAGGTAGGCAGAACGCCGCGCCACGGCCTCGACCAGCGGCAACACGCGCTCGAGCACCAGGTCGGGGTTGTCATGCTCCACAGCCTGGGCCAGCAACCGCGGGATAAAGGCGTCCAGGCGCTCACGGCCAATCCGCTGCATCGAACGCAGCTGCGGGCTGGAGCGCAGCGCGGCCAGGCGCCGCAGGGCTTCGGCGGGCTGCTGGAAGCCGGCCTCCTGCAGCTGACGGCCAGCGGCCTCTTCATCCTGCGCCTGCTCCCACAGCGGCGACCATTCGCCACCCACCACCAGCTCGCCTTCGCCGTCTTCATCATCCGGGTCGGCGATCACCTGACGGAAATGCCAGTCAATGCGGCCACGCCAGTGCGTCAGTTGGTCATGGAAGCTTTGCCAGTCGGCATAACCGAGCATGTAGGCCACCCGCGCCTGATCGGTCTCGCTGTCCGGCAGCATCTGCGTCTGGCGGTCGGCGATGGCCTGGATGGCGTGCTCGGTATAGCGCAGGAATTCATAACCCTCGCGCAGCTCGGCGACCACGGCTGGCGGCAGGTAGCCCTGGCCCTCGAGGGTGGCCAGCACTTTCAGCAGCGGCCGCTGTTGCAGGCTGAGGTCGCGCCCGCCGTGGATCAGCTGGAAGGCCTGGGCGATGAATTCCACCTCGCGAATGCCCCCGGCACCCAGCTTGATATTGTCGGCCATGCCCTTGCGCCGCACTTCCTGCTGGATCAGCTGCTTCATGGTGCGCAGCGCTTCGATCGCGGAAAAATCCAGGTAGCGGCGGTACACGAACGGCCGCAGCATCTCCTGCAGCTGCGCGCCGGCCGCCTGGTCGCCGGCCACCACCCGCGCCTTGATCATCGCGTAGCGTTCCCAGTCGCGGCCCTGGTCCTGGTAGTACTGCTCCAGGGCATTGAAGCTGAGCACCAGCGCACCGGCCGATCCGTAGGGGCGCAGGCGCATGTCGACGCGGAACACGAAACCGTCGACGGTGACCGGGTCCAGGGCCTTGATCAGGCGCTGGCCCAGACGGGTGAAGAACTCCTGGTTGTCTAGCGAGCGCTTCACCCCTTCGGTTTCGCCACCTTCGGGGAAGGCGAAGATCAGGTCGATGTCCGACGACAGGTTCAGCTCCACCGCGCCCAGCTTGCCCATGCCCAGCACCACCATGTGCTGCGGCTGGCCGCTGCGGTTACCGACAGGCGTACCGAACTGCTGGCAGTGGCGCGGGTACAGCCACTGGTAGGCTTCGTCGATGGCGGCATCGGCCAGGTCGGACAGGTCGCGGCAGGTTTCGCCCAACTCGGCCTGGCGAGTGATATCGCGCCAGATGATGCGCAGCTGTTGACGGTTGCGCTCGCGGCGCAGGTTGCGCGCCAGCTCGTCTTCGCTCTGCGCCGCCTGGGCCGTGGCGGCGATGTGCCCGCGCAGTTCACCGGCAGCGTAGCGCCGGTCCAGCTCGCCGCTGGCCAGCAGGCCGAACAGCATGGCCGGCTCGCGCCGGGCCAGGCCGAGGACGAAGTCGCTGGCGGCGGCTACCTGGTCGAACTGTTGCCGATGCAGCGGGCTCCAGATGTGCAGGTCGAGTTCCGGGTGGGCAGCCACCGCATCGCTGAGGAATTGCTGGTTGCGAATGATCAGCGGCTGCAAGGTGGCGGGCAGATCGGACGGCAAAGGTAGGCGCATGGTCTATCCTTGATCGGCGTGAAAGAGAGGGGAACAAGCGGCCAAGGGGAAGCCGGACCACGGTTGGACTGTCGTACAAAAGTTGGAAATAGCTGAAAAAAACGGAAAATTGGTAGCAAACATCAAGAATTACCCGCTCGCGACACAACGCCAACCAACATGAACGTTTTTCCTCACAAGCCAACATGCGACGAAACGTCGCACAAATGTAGTTTTACTACTACTCGTGTCGTGTAAAAGCATGAAATGCGAAAGCAAATGTAGTAAAACTACACGGCGCCGGAGGACACCCCGGTAATCCAAGAATTCACGACGTCTGCCCATAAGGCCAGTCGCAACTTCAGGCAATCGATTCTGGTTGCCTTTCCGCCCTGGAGCAAGCCATGCAAGACCTCGATCCAATCGAAACCCAGGAATGGCTGGATGCCCTGGAGTCGGTCCTCGACAAAGAAGGCGAAGACCGCGCTCATTACCTGATGACCCGTATGGGCGAGCTGGCCACCCGTAGTGGCTCCCAGCTGCCGTATGCGATCACCACGCCATACCGCAACACCATCCCTGTCACCCACGAAGCACGCATGCCTGGCGACCTGTTCATGGAACGCCGCATTCGCTCGATGGTGCGTTGGAACGCCCTGGCCATGGTCATGCGTACCAACCTGAAAGACTCGGACCTGGGCGGACACATCTCCAGCTTCGCCTCCAGCGCCACCCTGTACGACATCGGCTTCAACTACTTCTTCCAGGCCCCGACCGAAGAACACGGCGGCGACCTGATCTTCTTCCAGGGCCATGCTTCGCCAGGCGTCTACGCCCGTGCCTTCATGGAAGGCCGCATCAGCGAAGACCAGATGAACAACTTCCGTCAGGAAGTGGACGGCAACGGCCTGTCTTCGTACCCGCACCCATGGCTGATGCCTGACTTCTGGCAGTTCCCGACCGTATCGATGGGTCTGGGCCCGATCCAGGCCATCTACCAGGCACGTTTCATGAAGTACCTTGAAGCCCGTGGCTTCATCCCGGCCGGCAAGCAGAAGGTCTGGTGCTTCATGGGCGACGGCGAGTGCGACGAGCCGGAATCCCTGGGCGCAATCGCCCTGGCCGGCCGCGAGAAGCTGGACAACCTGATCTTCGTCATCAACTGCAACCTGCAGCGCCTCGACGGCCCGGTTCGCGGCAATGGCAAGATCATCCAGGAACTCGAAGGCGTGTTCCGTGGCGGTGGCTGGAACGTCAACAAGGTCGTCTGGGGCCGTTTCTGGGACCCACTGTTCGCCAAGGACACCAACGGTGCCCTGCAGCGCCGCATGGACGAAGTCATCGACGGCGAGTACCAGAACTACAAAGCCAAAGACGGCGCGTACGTTCGTGAGAACTTCTTCAACACCCCAGAGCTCAAGGCCATGGTCGAAGACCTGTCCGACGAAGAGATCTGGAAGCTCAACCGTGGCGGCCACGACCCGTACAAGGTCTACGCGGCGTACCACCAGGCGGTCAACCACAAGGACCAGCCTACCGTCATCCTGGCCAAGACCATCAAGGGTTACGGTACCGGTGCCGGCGAAGCCAAGAACACCGCGCACAATACCAAGAAGGTCGACGTCGACAGCCTGCGTCACTTCCGTGACCGCTTCGACATCCCGGTCAAGGATGCCGACCTTGAGAACCTGCCGTTCTTCAAGCCGGAAGAAGGTTCTGCCGAAGCCAAGTACCTGGCCGAGCGCCGTGCTGCCCTGGGCGGTTTCGTACCTCAGCGCCGTGCCAAGAGCTTCAGCGTGCCGACCCCGCCACTGGAAACGCTGAAAGCGATCCTGGACGGCTCGGGTGACCGCGAAATCTCCACCACCATGGCCTTCGTGCGTATTCTGGCGCAGCTGGTCAAGGACAAGGAAATCGGCCAGCGCATCGTCCCGATCATCCCGGACGAAGCCCGTACCTTCGGTATGGAAGGCATGTTCCGCCAGCTGGGCATCTACTCGTCGGTCGGCCAGCTCTACGAGCCAGTCGATAAAGACCAGGTGATGTTCTACCGCGAAGACAAGAAGGGCCAGATCCTCGAGGAAGGCATCAACGAAGCCGGCGCCATGTCGTCGTTCATCGCTGCCGGTACCTCGTACAGCTGCCACAACCAGCCGATGCTGCCGTTCTACATCTTCTACTCGATGTTCGGCTTCCAGCGTATTGGCGACCTGGCCTGGGCTGCCGGCGACAGCCGCACCCGTGGTTTCCTGATCGGCGGTACCGCCGGCCGTACCACCCTGAACGGTGAAGGCCTGCAGCACGAAGACGGTCACAGCCACATGATGGCGGGCACCATCCCGAACTGCCGCACCTACGATCCGACCTACGGCTACGAGCTGGCGGTGATCATCCAGGACGGCATGAAGAAGATGACCGAAGAGCAACAGGACATCTTCTACTACATCACCGTGATGAACGAATCCTACCAGCAGCCAGCCATGCCGGCCGGTGTCGAGGAAGGCATCATCAAGGGCATGTACCTGCTGGAAGAAGACACCCGCGATGCCGCGCATCACGTACAGCTGATGGGCTCCGGCACCATCCTGCGCGAAGTCCGCGAAGCCGCGAAGATCCTGCGTGAAGAGTTCAACGTCGGTGCCGACGTATGGAGCGTCACCAGCTTCAACGAACTGCGTCGTGACGGCCTGGCCGTGGAACGCGCCAACCGCCTGAAGCCTGGCCAGAAGCCACAGCAGACCTACGTCGAGCAGTGCCTGAACGGTCGCAAGGGCCCGGTCATCGCCTCCACCGACTACATGAAGCTGTTCGCCGAGCAGATTCGCCAGTGGGTACCGAGCAAAGAGTTCAAGGTCCTGGGTACCGACGGTTACGGTCGCAGCGACAGCCGCAAGAAGCTGCGCCACTTCTTCGAAGTCGACCGCCACTTCGTGGTGCTGGCTGCCCTGGAAGCCCTGGCTGACCGTGGCGAGATCGAACCAAAGGTTGTTGCAGACGCTATCGTCAAGTTCGGTATCGACCCGGACAAGCGCAACCCACTGGACTGCTGAGGAGTATTTTTAAGTGAGCGAACTCATTCGCGTACCTGACATCGGCAGCGGTGAAGGTGAAATCATCGAGCTGTTCGTCAAGGTCGGTGATCGTATCGAGGCTGACCAGAGCCTGCTGACCCTGGAGTCCGACAAGGCCTCCATGGAGATCCCGGCTCCCAAGGCCGGCGTGATCAAGGAACTGAAGGTCAAGCTGGGCGACCGCCTGAAAGAAGGCGACGAGCTGCTGGTCCTGGAAGCCGAGGGCGCCGCTGCTGCGGCCCCTGAGGCCCCGGCCGCTGCTCCGGCCCAGGCTGCTGCGCCGGCTCCTGCCGCCGAAGCCGCCCCTGCCCCTGCTCCGGCCGCAGCCCCGGCTGCCGCCAGCGTGCAGGACATCCACGTGCCGGACATCGGTTCGTCGGGCAAGGCCAAGATCATCGAAGTGCTGGTCAAGGTCGGCGACACCGTCGAAGCCGACCAGTCGCTGATTACCCTGGAGTCCGATAAGGCCTCCATGGAAATCCCGTCGCCGGCTGCCGGCGTGGTCGAAGAAGTCCTGTGCAAGCTGGAAGACGAAGTCGGCACTGGCGACCTGATCTTCAAGCTGAAAGTCGCCGGCGCTGCCCCGGCTGCTGCTCCGGCACCTGCCGCTGCTGCTGCCCCGGCCAAGGCTGAGGCGGCTCCAGCCGCCGCACCTGCCGCTGCTGCCTCGGCTGCTGCCCCTGCACCGGTTGCTACCGCACCGGCTGCCGGCAGCAACGCCAAGGTTCACGCAGGCCCGGCGGTTCGTCAGCTGGCCCGTGAATTCGGCGTCGACCTGGGCGCGGTTGCCGCGACCGGTCCGCACGGCCGCATCCTGAAAGAAGACGTGCAGGTCTACGTCAAGGCGATGATGCAGAAGGCATCGGCCGCACCGGCAGCCGCTGGTGCAACCGGTGGCGCCGGCATCCCGCCGATCCCTGCCGTGGACTTCAGCAAGTTCGGTGAAGTGGAAGAAGTGGCCCTGACCCGCCTGATGCAGGTCGGTGCTGCCAACCTGCACCGCAGCTGGCTGAACGTGCCGCACGTGACCCAGTTCGACTCTGCCGACATCACCGAGCTGGAAGCCTTCCGCGTTGCGCAGAAGGCCGTGGCCGAGAAGGCTGGCGTGAAGCTGACCGTGCTGCCACTGCTGCTCAAGGCCTGCGCCTTCCTGCTCAAGGAACTGCCGGACTTCAACAGCTCGCTGGCGCCAAGCGGCAAGGCCATCATCCGCAAGAAGTACGTGCACATCGGCTTTGCCGTGGACACCCCGGACGGCCTGCTGGTCCCTGTGATCAAGAACGTCGACCAGAAGAGCCTGCTGCAACTGGCTGCCGAAGCGGCTGCGCTGGCCGAAAAAGCCCGCACCAAGAAGCTCTCGGCCGACGAGATGCAAGGCGCCTGCTTCACCATCTCCAGCCTCGGCCACATTGGCGGCACCGGCTTCACGCCGATCGTCAACGCGCCGGAAGTGGCTATCCTGGGCGTCTCCAAGGCGACCATGCAGCCGGTCTGGGATGGCAAGGCCTTCCAGCCGAAGCTGATGCTGCCGCTGTCGCTGTCCTACGATCACCGTGTGATCAACGGCGCTGCCGCCGCGCGCTTCACCAAGCGCCTGGGCGACGTGCTGGGCGATATCCGCACCATGCTGCTGTAAGGCAGCACACTGCCCCTCTCTGCGAGGGGCAGTACCCTTTTCGAGCTGCCACGCTCGTACCTCAACCCCGTCGATTGGCGGGGCTTTTTTTTGCCTTGATTTTCCCGGTGGGCTGCACCCTCTGTGGGAGCGGGTTCACCCGCGAACACCGGCGCAGCCGGTGCCATGTACTGTGTTGGATTCATCGCGGGTAAACCCGCTCCCACAGGCCGCAAAGCGGCCCCAGGATCTCCAGTCAACCTACAGATTCCGACCAAACAGCCGATAACCCATCCACAGCATCAAGCTCGGCCGCTTGCCAGCCCCCGGGACATGATGCAACCTTGCCAGACCTGCCGCCCCAAAGGCCGCGTTCCCTCTTCAAGCGAGTCTTCGATGAAAAGCCAACCCGATGCCGCCAGCCGTGTGGCGGCCGAGGTCGTCACGCAGTTACCCGTGCCCTCGCGGCTCGGCATGCTGCGTTTCGAAAGGCTCAACGAAGCCACCTGGACCATGCTCTACCTCGACCCGGCCTGCGAGCGCCAGTTCGGCCTGCACGCCGGCGACCTTTGCGCCCTGGTAGACGCACCCTACGCCAGCTTGATGGAACCCGAAGCCCGCTACCGGCTGCACGACGAGATCCAGTCGCAACTGGCCCAGCGCGGCTACTTCCGCGTGCGATACACCTTGCACACGCCAACTGCATCGCTACGCCTGCTGGAAACCGGGGAAGCCTACAAGCAGCACAACCGCCACCTGTTGCGCGGCTACCTGAGTGTGCTCGACGACCACGCCGAAGATACCGGCGAGGCCGGTGCCAGCGACCTGGAATCGCGCAACAACCGCCTGCAATTGGCGCTGCAACTGAACCAGCGCACGCAGCAGGAACAACTCGAGCACCTGGAACGGGTTCGTGGCCAGCAAGACCTGATCCTGCGCCTGGCCCGCCAGCGCTACAGCGCCGGGAATTCGCTGCGCGAAGCCGCCCAGCTGATTACCCAGAGCGCCTGCGAGATCTACAAGGTCGACAGCGCCAGCATCTGGCATCTGGAAGACCAGCGCCTGGAGCCGATCATCGCCTGGTACCGGGACGCGCAGGAGCACCGCCAGCCCGAAGCCATCGATGCCAGTCGCTTCCCCGACTACCTCGACGCGCTGCACGCCAGCCGTGCCATCGACGCCCACAATGCCGGCCATGACCCGCGTACCCGCGCCCTGGCGCAAAGCATGTGTCCGGAAAACAAGGCCATGCTCGATGCCAGCATCCGTGTCGATGGCCAGGTAGTCGGCGTGCTGTGCCTGGAGCAGACCGGCCAGACACGCGCCTGGCAATCGGACGAAATAGCCTTTGCCGGCGAACTGGCCGACCAGTTCGCCCAGGTCATCACCAACCACAACCGGCGCACCGCCGCCAGCGCCCTGCACCTGTTCCAGCGTGCGGTCGAGCAGAGCGCCAGCGCCTTCCTGCTGGTGAACCGTGACGGCGTGGTGGAGTACGTCAACCCCAGCTTTACCGCGATCACCCAGTACAGCACCGAGGAAGTGCAAGGCCGCCACCTGGGCGAGCTGCCGGCGCTGGAGAACCTGAGCGAGCTGCTGTTCGACTCGCCCTCGAGCCTGGCCATGGGCAACAGCTGGCAGGGCGAGTTCAAGAGCCGGCGCAAGAACCTCGAGCCCTATTGGGGCCAGCTGTCGATTTCCAAGGTATACGGCGACAACCGTGAGCTGACCCATTACATCGGCATCTACGAAGACGTCACCCAGACCAAGCTGGCCCAGCAACGCATCGAGCGCCTGGCCTACACCGACAACCTGACCAACCTGGGCAACCGCCCGGCGTTCATCCGCAGCCTGGACGAGCGCTTTGCCCGTGATGGCGAGCACTCGATGTGCCTGCTGCTGGTGGACATCGACAACTTCAAGCGCATCAACGACAGCCTCGGCCACCAGACCGGCGACAAGCTGCTGATCAGCCTGGCCCGGCGCTTGCGCAACAGCCTGCACACCGGCGGTATCCTGGCGCGCTTTGCCAGTAACGAGTTCGCCGTACTGCTCGACGACACCAGCCTGGAAGATGGCCAGGGCGTCGCCCAGCAATTGCTGCGCACCCTCGACAAGCCGATGTTCGTCGACAACCAGCTGATCAACGTGACCGCCTCGGTGGGCCTGGCCTGCGCTCCGCTGCACGGCGCCGACCCGGCCAGCCTGATGAAAAACGCCGGCCTGGCACTGCACAAGGCCAAGGCCAACGGCAAGCACCAGGTGCAGGTGTTTACCGAAGTGCTCAATGCCGAAGCCAGCTACAAGCTGTTCGTCGAGAACAACCTGCGGCGCGCCCTGACTCAGAACGAGCTGGAGGTGTTCTACCAGCCCAAGCTGTGCCTGCGCAGCGGCCGCCTGCTGGGGCTGGAAGCACTGCTGCGCTGGAACCACCCCGAGCGCGGCATGATCCGCCCGGACCAGTTCATCAGCGTGGCGGAAGAAACCGGCCTGATCATCCCCATCGGCAAATGGGTGGTGCGCCAGTCGTGCCGCATGAGCCAGCAACTGCGCGAGGCCGGCATGGGCAACCTGCATGTGGCCATCAACCTGTCCCCCAAGCAGTTCTCCGACCCGGACCTGGTGGCATCGATCAGCACCATCCTCGAGGAAGAAGCCCTGCCCCCGCACCTGCTGGAGCTGGAGCTGACCGAAGGCCTGCTGCTGGAAGCCAGCGAAGATACCCACCGCCAGCTGGATGAGCTGAAGGCCCTGGGCCTGACCCTGGCCATGGACGATTTCGGCACCGGTTATTCGTCGCTGAGCTACCTGAAGAAGTTTCCGATCGACATCCTCAAGATCGACCGCAGCTTCATCAACGAGATCCCGGACAACCAGGACGACATGGAAATCACCTCAGCGGTGGTGGCCATGGCGCATAACCTCAAGCTCAAGGTGGTGGCCGAGGGAATCGAGACGCCGGAACAACTGGCGTTCCTGCGTCGGCACCGCTGCGACGTGGGCCAGGGCTACCTGTTCGACCGGCCGATTCCGGGGCGCGAGCTGGCTGAACGGCTGAAGCGCTATCCGCGTGGCCCACTGGCCTGACAGCCGGGTAAACCTCGGGCACTATAGAACCTATACGGGTCCCTTCGCGGGTAAACCCGCTCCCACAGGTACACCACAATATTCGAAATCTGTGGGGTATCTGTGGGAGCGGGTTTACCCGCGAATGCCCCAACACCTATTCAACTGACATTCAGAGGAACGGCCATGGTCCTGCGTTCGGAAATCCTGGTGAACAAAAACGTCATGCCAACAGCGGAGCAGGCCCTGCCTGGCCGCGAAACGCCAATGAAGCTGCCCGAGTTCCACTACGTGTTCAAGGACACGCCGCTGCTCGGCCCCTTCTTCGAAGGCGCCATCGACTTCGCCATCTTCGGCCTGGGTTGCTTCTGGGGCGCCGAGCGCCGCTTCTGGCAGCGTGAAGGCGTGGTCAGCACCGTGGTCGGCTACGCCGGCGGCTTCACCCCCCACCCCACCTACGAAGAGGTCTGCTCGGGCCTGACCGGCCACACCGAGGTGGTGCTGGTGGTGTTTGACAAGGACAAGGTCAGCTACCGCGAGCTGCTGGCGATGTTCTGGGAGCTGCACAACCCGACCCAGGGCATGCGCCAGGGCAACGATATCGGCACCCAGTACCGCTCGGCCATCTACTGCACCAGCCCAGAACAGCTGGAACAGGCCAAGGCCAGCCGCGACGCCTTCCAGGCCGAACTGAGCAAGGCCGGCTTCGGCGAGATCACCACCGAAATCGACCAGGCACCAACCGTGTATTTCGCCGAGGCCTACCACCAGCAGTACCTGGCCAAGAACCCGGACGGCTACTGCGGCATCGGCGGCACCGGTGTGTGCCTGCCACCCAGCCTGCAGGGTAACTGACGCATGAGCACGATGACCCTGTTCCACTCGCCGTTGTCGCCTTTCGTGCGCAAGGTCATGGTGGTGTTGCACGAGACCGGCCAGCTTGAACGCGTGCAAGTGCAGCCGGTAAACATCAGCCCGGTCAGCGGCGACCCAAACCTGAACCAGGACAACCCGATCGGCAAGATCCCGGCCCTGCGCCTGGAGGACGGCACCGTGCTGCATGACAGCCGGGTGATCTGCGAGTACCTCGACCTGCAGCATGTCGGCCTGCCGCTGCTGCCGCGCGAAGGCTCGGCACGTTGGCGCCGCTTGACGCTGGTGTCACAGGCCGATGCGATCATGGATGCGGCGGTGTCGTCGCGCTATGAGAGCTTCCTGCGGCCTGAAGACAAGCGCTGGGACGGCTGGCTGCAGGCACAGGGCGACAAGATTCGCCGTAGCCTGGCCAACCTGGAGCAGGCGCATTTGCCTGAGCTGATGTCCGGGTTCGACCTGGCAGCGATTGGAGTGGCCTGTGCGCTGGGGTATCTGGATTTGCGCCAGCCCGAGTTCGGCTGGCGTGAGCAGCAGCCTGGGTTGGCGGCGTGGTATGCCGAGGTGATCAAGCGGCCTTCTATGGTTGCCACCGCGCCGGTAGCCTGAAGGGCCTCTTCGCGCGCACGCCCGCTCCCACAGGGTATGCGCCCTACCTGTAGGAGCGGGCGTGCCCGCGAAAGGGCCGCTACAGGCGCCTCGCCATCAGCAGCCCGGCTTGCCAGCGGTAAACTTCTTGGCCGGGTTGACCGCTGCCTTGAACTCGCGTAACGCCTTGGAGCCCACCAGCAGGGGGTAGTTGAAGCTGCTGCGGTCGACCAGGTTGACCTCCACGGTGCGCTTCACGTCACCCAGGCACAGCTCCAGGTCGACCACCGGGCGCTTGGAGATTTCCGGCGCATCGCCTTCCTCCTCTTCATCGGCCCGGCCCTTGATCTTGCTGATGCGCGAGACCTTGTGCTCGTACACCTTGCCGTCCGAGTCCTTGGTTGCCAGGCGGAAGCGTACCCACTCGTCACCATCGCGGGTAAATAGCTCGATATCCTTGGCCGACAGCGACGCGGTAAAGGCACCGGTATCCATCTTGGCTTTCAGGGTTTCGCCCAGTTCGGGCAGGGCTATGTTCTCGTAACGGCCGTAGATAGTGGGTTCAGCGGCCATGACCGGCAGTGCCAACAACGACAACAGGGCAAGCAGAGGTTTCACAGGCAGGCTTCCTTGAGGAGTGTCAGTGCTTAGACTGCACTGGCAGGATAGGTTCGCTGTCACAAGCCTAACCAACATAATGTGAAACATTTGTCCTCGCCGCAGGGCACTGGAAATTTGGCGTAGGCCACGGCCCTGCTTATCATTGCCAACCGTTTATCTCCTACAACAAGAGTCTCTTTATGCGTCGCCTGCTGACCGGCATCCTCACTACCATCCTGCTGCTGCTCAATACCCTGGTGTTGATCTGCCCGCTGCTGGTCTTCGCGCTGCTCAAACTGGTGCTGCCGGGGCGTGGCCGTGACTATGCCTCGTGGGCGGTGATGTGGGTGGCCGAGACCTGGTCGGAGATCGACAAGGCCATCTTTGCCCTGTGCATTCCGACCCAGTGGGACATCCGCGGCGTCGAGAACCTGCGCAAGGACACTTCGTATCTGGCCGTCAGCAACCACCAGACCTGGGTCGATATTCCGGCGCTGATCGAGAGCCTCAACCGCCGTACACCGTTCTTCAAGTTCTTCCTGAAGAAGGAGCTGATCTGGGTACCTCTGCTGGGTCTGGCCTGGTGGGGGCTGGACTACCCGTTCATGAAGCGCTACAGCAAGGCCTTCCTGGAGAAGCACCCCGAGCTGAAAGGCAAGGACCTGGAAATCACCAAGGCTGCTTGCGAACTGTTCAAGCGCCAGCCGGTGACCGTGGTCAACTACCTGGAAGGCACACGCTTCACCGAAGCCAAGCGTCAGCAGCAGCAATCGCCGTATCGCTACCTGCTCAAGCCCAAGGCGGGTGGCGTGGCGTTCGTGCTGGCGGCATTGGGCGAACAACTGGATGCCTTGCTGGACGTGACCATCGTCTACCCCGGCAACAAGGCGCCGGGGTTCTGGGATTTGCTCAATGGCAGCATCAACCGGGTGATTATCGACATTCGCGTGCGTGAACTGGACCCGATGCTGTGGGCGGGGGATTACGAGAATGATCCTGAGTTCAGGCAGACCGTGCAGGCCTGGGTGAACCAGTTGTGGGTGGACAAGGACCAGCGGATCGAGCAGTTGCGGGGGGAGATGGGCTGAGGTCTTTTTCGCCTGCCCGGGCCTCTTCGCGGGTAAACCCGCTCCCACAGGGACCACGCCACCTTCAAGGCCTGTGGTAATCCTGTGGGAGCGGGTTCACCCGCGAAGAGGCCAGACCAGGCACTACAGAAAACTGATTAGAACCCAGGCTAATAATCAGCATAAGGATTACTTTTTTGTCATCCCCCACCTAAGTGGATAAAAATCGACCAAAGCACAACTACAAAAATGCTCTGGATCGAACGATGGCCAACCCACCCAACTCTACCCCCGTCCAGCTTCGCCGTGTTCTCGGCCTACCCGCCCTGGTGTTCTTCGGCCTGGTGTACATGGTCCCGCTGACCATCTTCACCACCTACGGCATCGTCACCGAACTTACTGGTGGCCGTACGGCTGGCGCCTACATCGTCACACTGGTGGCCATGCTGTTCACCGCCACCTCCTACAGCTTCATGGTCAAACGCTTCCCGGTCGCTGGCTCTGCGTACTCCTACACCAACATGGCCTTCGGCCCGAACGTTGGCTTCCTGGCCGGCTGGTCGCTGCTGCTCGACTACCTGTTCCTGCCGATGATCAACTACCTGCTGATCGGCCTGTTCCTCAACATCGCCTTTCCCGCCATCCCCGCGTGGTCGATTGCGCTGGCCTCTATCGCCCTGGTCACGGTGCTCAACGTGGTCGGCATTCACTCTGTGGCCAAGACCAGCAACCTGATCGTCGGCGCACAGATCGTCTTCATCGTGGTGTTCGTCGCCCTGTCCTGCCAGTCCCTGGCCGGCCAGCCGCTCGACCTGCTGTCGCCACTGCTGGGCGACGGCTCGCAGCCTGGCTTTGGTGCGCTGATGGCTGGTGCAGCGGTGCTTTGCCTGTCGTTCCTCGGCTTTGACGCTGTCTCGACCTTGGCCGAAGAATGCCGCGATGCCCGCCGCGATGTGCCACGGGCAATCATCCTCACCACCCTGTTCGCCGGTTTGCTGTTCACCGTGCTGGCCTATGTAAGCCAACTGGTACTGCCGGGCACTACCTTTGCCAATGCCGATGCGGCGGCCAACGAGGTGATGTTCAAGGCGGGCGGGCAGTTTCTGGCCAACTTCTTCACTGCTGCGTATGTCGCCGGCAGCCTGGGCTCGGCGCTGGCCTCGCAGGCGGCGGTGTCGCGCATCCTGTTCACCATGGGGCGCGACAACGTGCTGCCACGGCGAACGTTCGGCTACCTGTCACCGCGTTTTGGCACGCCGGTGTTCGCCATTCTGCTGGTTTCGGCGTTCTCGTTGCTGGCGTTGGTGATCGACCTGGCGACCCTTGCCTCGCTGATCAGCTTCGGGGCGCTGGTAGCGTTTTCGGCGGTGAACCTGGCGGTAGTGAAAACCCACCTGATGGATGATGGCGCCCAGCGTAACCTCAAGGAGTTGCTGAGCTATGGCCTGGTGCCGCTGGTGGGGTTGGGGTTGACACTTTGGCTGTGGACCAGCCTGTCGGCGCTTACCTTGGTGATTGGCTTGTGCTGGTTCGCTCTGGGTCTTGCGTACCTGGCAGTACTGACCGCCGGCTTCCGCCGCCCGGTGCGCCTGGTGGACTTCACTGAAGCTGCCTGACTGCCGGCCCGACGCAGATCTGCTTTTGTTTTGTGGGAGCGGGCGCGCCCGCGAAGAATTCAGCGCGGTGTCTGGCACCGGCTTCGCCGGAGTTCGCGGGCATGCCCGCTCCCACAAAAACAGCGCAGGCTCTTGAACTTTGATCAAGACAGATGCCCCACAGGTACAGCGCCAGTCCTTGAGGCCTGTGATAACCCCGTGGGAGCTGCTTGCCGGCGATAGGGCCAGCACTGCCCCTACAAAACCTTCAGACCGAAGGCTGGGCCAACGGCGCCGGCGTCGGCGTAGTCCACAAGCTCCCCAGGTTCTGCAACAAAGCCCCGGCAATACCCTGCTGCCCCAGGTACTGCAGCAGCAACGGCGCAAACTGCCCGATCATCCCGGTATCCATGCCCAGTGCCTTGAACGCATTGTCCAGGTCACTGCGGTTCTGCACATTGCTACCCAGCGCATTGCTCAACGCCGACGGGTTCTCACTGTTCTTGCCCAGCAAATCACCCAACCCACTCAACCCACCCAGCGCACTGGCGCCAGCCAGCAGGTCCAGCCCCGGCACCGCCTTGGTCAGCTGGCCATAGTCCTCGCTGCTGAGGTTGTTACGCGCCAACCCCAACATCGCCCCTGCCCCACCCACGGCTTGTTCGGGGGTGATCTTCAATTCGCTGCCCAAGGTGTTGAGCAGATTGGCCTGCGCCTCGGGCGCCTGCACCTGGCCTTGCTGGCTTTGATTCTGGTTCTGCATGGCCGACACGGCGTTGGCGGCGTCGCTGAGGTTGAAGGCGAACACCGGGCTTGCGGCCAGGGTCATCAGGGTTGCCAGGGTGACTGCTTTCATCGGGAGGGACCTCGTTGGCCGGGATGGCCTGGGAAACGAGGGGTTTGACTCGTGGGTTGGGGGTTTGTTCCGACCATTCGTTACCTGACAAAACTGCTAGTTGTAGCGGTCGAAAATGTTGGGCACAGTCAAATCAACATCGCACAGTTCCTTGGGTGACAAACCATGACCAACAACGTCGAACCCAGCAACGGAGATGCAGCGGCTACCATCAAGGTGCAGCCAAGCAAGGAGAAAAATGTTAGCCATATGCATTTTTACCAAAATGACTTGCTGACTACCAAAGTTTCTGCGCAGAGGAGTTTTCAACTTCTCCGGATGCAAGACGTGGCATTGGCTCAGCTTGAGCAAAAACAAGCGCCAAAAATGCTGCTCACTGACAGCTCCAAATCTGTTATGGGCATGCCTCCGAACTCGATGACCTATTCGCCCTATGGCTATCTGCACGCAATACATTCAAATGCGCTTCTCGCTTACAACGGGTACGAGTACGACCCAATAACACAGGGGTATCTACTAGGTAACGGCTATAGACTATTTAATTCGTGCCTAATGCGGTTTTGCTGCCAGGATTCTATGAGCCCCTTCGGTAGAGGCGGCTTGAATGCCTACGCATACTGCATAGGCGACCCGGTAAATAACACTGATGCTAATGGGCATTTCAGGATCCCTTTCCTTAAACGGAGCCCAATTTCGAAACTTAGCCACTACACCACCAAAAAACAATTACTGGCAGACAAAGAAATAAAGATCAAAAATAAAATTTCACATTACGAGACGAAAATTCAGGAACTTACCGGCGAGAGAAACCAGTGGCGAACAGCGGCCTTAGACAATAATTACCCTGATCGGCACGGCAATCGACCCTCAGAGCAAGTAGCAACCCTAAATCACGATATAGGCAGAAATGAAGCCAAACTTAACAAACAGGACAACAAACTGACAAAACTAGAAGCATACATTGAGCGCACCCACGAAAAATTTCTCAACGCCCAGCAATTAGTTGCATCTCAAACACCAGCGACTAATAATGAGCTACCTGGCTATGCAACGCTTACTCAACAGCAGACACAAGTTAGAGCGTCCCCCTAACATCTACTGATTTAGCTATTGCGGCGCGGATCCCATGTCGCTTCTTGATTTACTAGCTGATCTACCTGCTGAAGGCCGTTGCTCCGCAAGGGGCACTAATATTGAGGCTCGGGTGCTCAGCACAACAATCGCTCTCAGAATTTCGGAATTTCCCCCTTACTTGCTGGACGCTTCTGAATTACAGTCCCAAGCCGCTTAAGCCATTGCGATGATCTGGACTGGGCTCTAGTCTCGGACGGTCGCTGCGAAATCAGTGACCGGCTTTGACAGGCCACCTTCGTCAACCACATGACTTTTGCCGCTATCTGGTCGCGCTGGCCAAGGCGCTGATGGATGATGCCGAACTGGGAATGATGCGCTGAGCCTTGTGCTGGCCTCATCGCCGGCAAGCCAGCTCCCACAGAGCCCGCGTGAGCGTCGAAAACTGTTATTTCTGCCAGTATCAAAATCCCTGCGGCTGTTCAGAATGGGCTGCAAGCAGCCCCCATTCATCCAGCACCGCAGGGACTTGAACCATGAGCAAAGCAACGAACGGTACGCTTTTCTTCTACCAGGGCGACAAGCTGATCACTGTGAAACAAGGCGACCAGCAACGCGCCATTTTCCGCAACGGGGCACAACCGCTGGCAGAGCTGAGTACAGACGAAACCCACACCGGAGGCTTGTTGGCCACCGATGACAAAGGCTCTGTCCTTGTCGTGCAGGACGCCGGCGAGCAGCCATAAAAAAGCCCCTCATATCGAGGGGCTCGTTATTACATCACGCGATCACGCCGCGCCCCACATCTTGTGCGGGTCGATCACGAATTTCTTCGGCACACCTGCATCGAACTCGCCATAACCTTCCGGCGCCTGATCCAGGTTGATCACCTGCACACCCACCACTTCAGCGATGTTGATGCGGTCCCACATGATCGCCTGCATCAGCTGGCGGTTGTACTTCATGGTCGGGGTCTGACCAGTGTGGAAGCTGTGCGACTTGGCCCAGCCCAGGCCGAAGCGGATGCTCAGCGCGCCGATCTTGGCGGCGGCATCCACCGCGCCCGGGTCTTCGGTCACGTACAGGCCCGGGATACCGATGTTGCCGGCAACGCGGGTCACCTGCATCAGCGAGTTCAGCACGGTGGCTGGCGCTTCGTGCTTGGCACCTTCGTGGCCATGGCCGCGGGCTTCGAAGCCTACGGCGTCGACGGCACAGTCCACTTCCGGTTCACCGAGGATGTCGACGATCTGCTCGTGCAGCGGGGTGTCCTTGGACAGGTCGACCACTTCGAAGCCCTGGGACTTGGCGTGGGCCAGGCGGGCCGGGTTCAAGTCGCCGACGATGACGCAGGCAGCGCCCAGCAGGCGCGCCGAGGCAGCGGCGGCCAGGCCGACCGGACCAGCGCCAGCCACGTAGACGGTGCTGCCTGGGCCGACGCCAGCAGTCACGGCACCGTGGTAGCCGGTCGGCAAGATGTCGGACAGGCAGGTAAGGTCACGGATCTTCTCCATGGCCTTGTCGCGCTCGGGCAGTTTCAGCAGGTTGAAGTCGGCGTAAGGCACCAGCACGTATTCGGCCTGGCCGCCGGTCCAGTCGCCCATGTCGACGTAACCGTAGGCACCGCCGGCGCGGGCCGGGTTGACGGTGAGGCAGACACCGGTGTGCATTTCCTTGCAGGAGCGGCAGCGGCCACAGGCGACGTTGAATGGCACCGAGACCAGGTCGCCAATCTGCATGCGCTCGACGTCACGGCCCTTCTCGACGATCTCGCCAGTGATTTCGTGGCCCAGGACCAGGCCGACCTGGGCAGTGGTGCGGCCACGGACCATGTGCTGGTCGGAGCCGCAGATGTTGGTGGAGACCACCTTCAGGATCACGCCGTGCTCGATCTTCTTGCCGCGTGGGTCCTGCATTTTCGGGTAGTCGATCTTCTGCACCTCGACCTTGCCGGCGCCGAGATATACCACTCCACGATTGCCAGACATGCTCTTACCTCGCTTGATTTTTATTTATGCAGCGGTGGTTGAACGCGCCGCCTTCCGTGGGCGGCATGTGTTTCTGGAATGAGGGGAATTGTGGGCCTGATAGGGCGGGATGCACTGACTGGGAGCGACAGGGAGATGCCATTTAGCGGCAGGGTTGTCGTTGGAAGATATGGGGGCAAACAAAGGTGGCGGCGTGTGCTGGCCTCTTCGCGGCTGAAGCCGCTCCCACAGGTACTGCGCCAGTCTTTAAACCTGCACAAACTCTGTGGGAGCGGCTTTAGCCGCGAAGAGGCCGGTACAGGTTGTTACAGAACAACGGTCCGGTTGGCGTTGAGGAACACCCGCCGCTCGATGTGATAACCGACAGCCCGCGCCAGGGTCAGGCATTCGATGTCGCGCCCTTTGGCAATCAGGTCTTCGGGGTAATGGCTGTGGTCGACCACTTCCACACCCTGGGCAATGATCGGCCCTTCGTCGAGGTCGTTGTTGATGTAGTGCGCCGTGGCACCGACCATCTTCACGCCTTTGTTGTATGCCTGGTGATAAGGCTTGGCGCCCTTGAACCCTGGCAGCAACGAGTGGTGAATGTTGATCGCCCAACCATCCAGTCGCCGGCACAGCTCTGGCGACAGCACCTGCATATAGCGCGCAAGAATCACCAGCTCGGCGCCGGTTTCCTCGATCACCTGAAGCACCTTGCGCTCTTGCCCAGGCTTGTCCTTGGGGTCGAGGGCGAAGTGGTAGTAAGGGATCTTGTGCCAGTGCGCCAGGGGTTCGAGATCGGGGTGGTTGGACACCACCGCGACCACGTCCATGGCCAGCTGACCGATACGCTGGCGATACAGCAGGTCGTTAAGGCAATGGTCGGCCTTGGACACCATGATCACCACCTTGGGGCGGTGGTTAGGGGCGGTCAGCTCGAAGGTCATGCCGAACGCATTGCTGCGCTCGGCGAGGCCGGCCCGGAAACCTGCCTCGTCGAAATCGTCCGGCTGGCGGAACTCCACGCGAATGAAGAAACGCCCCGACAGCCGGTCATCGAAGGAATGGTGCTCCGTCACGTAGCAGCGCTGCTCGAAGAGGTAACGCGTCACCACGTCGACGGTGCCGAGCATGCTCGGGCAGTCGGCGGTGAGAATCCAGGTATCCGGTGCCCGACTCATGTTCTGCTCTCCTTAAGCCTCGATGCTCAGGCCGTACTCGGCCGAAGCGTCCTGCAGCCACAGCCACCAGTAGTCGGCGAAGCTGCGGCGAATCACCAGCTCCCAGGTGTCTTCGGCGGTACGGCGGATCACCAGTTGCGACTTGGCGAACACGGTGCCGACTGCCTTGCCAACCGGGAAGTTGTTCGGGTGAACATCATAGCTGGTGGACTTCATCAGCACTTCACGCACGTTGGGGCCGCGCAGTTCCAGCAGGCTCTGCCCACCGCTGACATTGACCACCTGGATGTGCTGGCCTTCGAGGGCGGCGCGCAGTTTCTGCTCGACCGCCAGCTCCTGGCCGCCTGGCACGATCAGCAGCCACTCGTCTGGGCCGACCCATTGCAGCGACATTTCGTTGTTGGCGACCACGGTCAGGGCCACTGGCAGCTCCAGGCCCAGGGCCTTGTGCACGCCGGCGGCGAATTCCGGGTCGTGGCCGTCGCCACGGAGGGTCAGGTGGCCGAGGAACTTGCGTTCACGCAGGGTCACGCCTGCGTTCTTGCGGCCTTTGCCAACCAGGCTGGCCAGGTCGGCGTGGTGCAGTGGCGACTGGGCCTTGGCCTCGGCGCCGGGGTTTTGCTGGAAGACGTTGATAGCGCTCATTTCTTACCTGCCTTGAATTCTGTAGGTCGCATGCGGTGCTGCGGCTGGTGGTGCACTCTGTGGGAGCGGGTTTACCCGCGAATGCGATGGTGGATTCACCGCCCTCTTCGCGGGTGAACCCGCTCCCACAGGCACTTCATATCCAACCCGGCACCGTGTGCCATCCGGGGCCTTAGACGTTCTGCCGCTCACCCTTCGGATCGAAGAACACCGAAGACACGATCTCCGCCTCGATCACGCTGCCATCCGCCTGCGGCGAGTAGACGCGCTCGCCCATGCGTTTGAGGCCGCCCTTGACCACACCCATGGCGAACGAATAGCCCAGGGAGTTGGAGGCGTAGCTGGAGGTGACGTGGCCAACCATGTCCATCGGGATCGGCTGCTTCGGATCGAACACCAGCTGGGCGCCTTCCGGCAGCCATTTGGTCGGGTCGATCGGCTTCAGGCCTACCAGCTGCTTGCGGTTCTCGCGCAGGCAGTCTTCGCGGTTCATGCCACGCAGGCCGATCCACGAGAATGGCTTGTTGCGGCCTACGCACCAGCTCATGTTCAGGTCGTCCGGGTTCATCGAGCCGTCGGTGTCCTGGCCAACGATGATGAAGCCCTTCTCGGCACGCAGTACGTGCATGGTCTCGGTGCCATACGGGGTCAGGTTGTACTTCTTGCCTGCCTCGATGATCTGTTCCAGTACGCCCATGGCGTAGTTGGCTTGCACGTTGACTTCGTACGACAGCTCGCCGGTGAAGGAAATGCGGAACACGCGGGCAGGTACGCCGCCGACGTTGCCTTCCTTCCAGGTCATGAACGGGAAGGCTTCCTTGTCCATGTCGATGTCGGTCAGCTCGCTGAGCAGCTTGCGGCTGTTGGGGCCGGACAGGGTCATGGTGGCCCAGTGGTCGGTGACCGAAGTGAAGTACACCTTCAGTTCCGGCCATTCGGTCTGGTGGTACAGCTCCATCCACTGCAGTACCCGGGCGGCGCCGCCGGTGGTGGTGGTCATGATGAAGTGGTTATCGCCGACGCAGGCGGTTACACCGTCGTCGAAGACCATGCCGTCTTCCTTGCACATCAGGCCGTAGCGGGCCTTGCCCACGTCGAGCTTGGTCCAGGCGTTGGTGTAGATGCGGTTGAGGAACTCACGCGCATCGGGGCCCTGGATGTCGATCTTGCCCAGGGTCGAAGCGTCCAGCAGGCCCACGCTGTCGCGCACGGCCTTGCATTCACGGGTCACGGCGGCGTGGATGTCTTCACCGGCTTTCGGGAAGTACCAGGGGCGCTTCCACTGGCCGACGTCTTCGAACTCGGCGCCGTTCTTCACGTGCCAGGCATGCAGGGCAGTGAAGCGTACGGGCTCGAACAGGTGACCACAGTGACGGCCCGCTACCGCGCCGAAGGTTACCGGCGTGTAGTTGGGGCGGAACATGGTGGTGCCCATTTCCGGGATAGTGATGCCGATCGAACGGGCGGCGATGGCCAGGCCGTTGATGTTGCCCAGTTTGCCCTGGTCGGTACCGAAGCCCAGCGCGGTGTAGCGTTTTACGTGCTCGACCGACTCGAAGCCTTCGCGGGTGGCCAGTTCGATGGCGGCTGCGGTGACGTCGTTCTGCTGGTCGACGAACTGCTTGGGTGCGCGGGCAGTGCCCTTGTCGTGCGGCACCTGGAACAGCGCCACGGTGGCCTCTTCCTTGCGCGCAACGGTTTTCGGCAGGCTGCCGACGGTGGCCTTGAAGCCCGCTTCGGTGGCTGCGCGAACGCCGCCTTCGAAGCCATCGGCGATCACGTCGCCCAGGGCGTAGACGCCGTTGATGCCACCCACGCATTCGCGTTTCTGCGGAGCATCGCCCGGTACGAAGCCGAGGATGTCTTCACGCCATACCGGGCGACCACCCAGGTGCGAAGCCAGGTGCACGATCGGGCTGTAACCACCGGAGGTAGCGATGAGGTCGCAGTCGAGGGTTTCGCCCGGGCTGGTGACCTTGTGTGCCTGCACGTCGATGGCGGCCACACGGGCGCCGGTAACGTGCTTGGTGCCCTTGGCCTCGATCACGGCGCTGGATGTGAGGATGCGGATGCCTTTGGCACGTGCTTCTTCAACCAGCGAGCCACGCGGGTTGTGGCGAGCGTCGGCAATGGCGACCACTTGCAGGCCGGCATCGTGCCAGTCCAGCGCGGCGCGGTAGGCGTGGTCGTTGTTGGTCGACAGCACCAGCTTGCGGCCCGGGGCCACGCCGTAGCGGCGCACGTAGGTGGAAACTGCACCGGCCAGCATGTTGCCCGGCACGTCGTTGTTGCCGTACACCAGCGGGCGCTCGTGGGCGCCGGCAGCCAGCACCACGCGCTTGGCGCGGACGCGGTGCACGCGGTGGCGCACCTGGCCGATCGGGGCGCGGTCGCCGAGGTGGTCGGTGAGGCGCTCGTGAATGGTCAGGAAGTTATGGTCGTGGTAGCCGTTGACCGTGGCGCGTGGCAGCAGGGTCACTTCCGGCAGGCTTTCCAGCTCCTTGACCACGGCGTTGACCCAGTCGGTGGCAGGCTTGCCGTCGAGGGTTTCGCGGGTGTCGAGCAGGCTGCCGCCGAACTCTTCCTGTTCGTCAGCCAGGATCACGCGGGCACCGCTGCGCGCAGCGGCCAGCGCGGCGGCCAGGCCAGCAGGGCCGGCGCCGACGATCAGCACGTCGCAGTGCTGGTTCATGTAGTCGTAGCTGTCCGGGTCGTTCTGCAGCGGCGCGCGGCCAAGGCCGGCGGCTTTACGGATGTACTTCTCGTAAGTCATCCAGAACGATTTCGGGTACATGAAGGTTTTGTAGTAGAAGCCCGGCGGCATCATGCTGCCGCCAACCTTGCCAAGGATGCCCATGACGTCGTTGTTGACGTTCGGCCAGCCATTGGTGCTGGTGGCTACAAGCCCGGCGTACAGCGCCTGCTGGGTGGCACGCACGTTGGGGATCTGGGTGGCTTCGCTGGAGCCGATCTGCAGGATGGCATTCGGCTCTTCGGTACCGGCGGCGATGATGCCGCGCGGACGCGAGTACTTGAAGCTGCGGCCGACAATGTCGACGCCGTTGGCCAGCAACGCGGCGGCCAGGCTGTCACCGGCATAACCCTGGTAGGTCTTGCCGTTGAAAGTGAAGTTCAGGACCTTGCTGCGGTCGATACGGCCGCCGCTGGCGAGGCGATAGGTCTGGCTCATACTTTTTCCCCTTGGCCTTTGACGGTCGACGCGGCGCTGCTTTGCTTGCCGCTGGCGGTCACTTGCGGCTTCTCGCCAATCTTGTAGGTTTCCAGAATCTCGTAGGTCACGGTGTCACGGGTGACGTTGAAGTACTGGCGGCAGCCGGCAACGTGGTCCCACAGTTCGTGGTGAATACCGCGCGGGTTGTCACGGTAGAACATGTAGGTACCCCACTCCTCGTCGGAGCAGGCGTTGGGGTCCAGCGGGCGGGCGATGTGCGCCTGGCCAGAGGCGTGGAACTCTTCTTCGGAGCGCAGCTCGCCGCAGTGGGGACAGAAAATATGCAACATGACGGTGTCTCCGGTTAGTGGGCGACGGCGGCGGCGCCGTGTTCGTCGATCAGTGCGCCGTTGTAGAAACGGTCCATGGAGAACGGCGCGGCCAGTGGGTGCATTTCGCCCTTGGCCAGGCTCGCGGCGAAGACGTTGCCCGAACCCGGGGTCGCCTTGAAGCCGCCAGTACCCCAGCCGCAGTTGAAGAACATGTTCTTGACCGGGGTCTTGGTGATGATCGGGCAAGCGTCCGGCGAGGTATCGACGATGCCGCCCCACTGACGGTTCATGCGCACGCGCGAGAGGTTGGGGAACATCTCGACGATGGCCTGCAGGGTGTGCTCGATCACCGGGTACGAACCGCGCTGGCCGTAGCCGACCCAACCGTCGATACCGGCACCGATCACCAGGTCGCCCTTGTCGGACTGGCTGATATAGCCGTGCACGGCGTTGGACATGATCACGCTGTCGATGATCGGCTTGATCGGCTCGGATACCAGTGCTTGCAGCGGGTGCGATTCCAGCGGCAGGCGGAAGCCGGCCAGCTTGGCCATGTGCCCGGAGTTACCGGCGGTGACCACGCCGACGCGCTTGGCGCCGATGAAGCCTTTGTTGGTTTCCACGCCGATGACCGCGCCGTTTTCCTTGCGGAAGCCGATTACTTCGGTCTGCTGGATCAGGTCCACGCCCAGGGCGTCGGCGGCACGGGCGAAGCCCCAGGCTACGGCGTCGTGACGGGCCACGCCGCCACGGCGCTGCACGGTGGCACCGAGGATCGGGTAGCGGGTGTTCTTCGAGCAATCCAGGTACGGGATCTCGGCTGCGACCTGGGCGGTGTTGAGCAGCTCGCCGTCCACGCCGTTCAGGCGGTTGGCGCTGACCCGGCGCTCGGAGTCACGCATGTCCTGCAGGGTGTGGCACAGGTTGTACACGCCGCGCTGGGAGAACATCACGTTGTAGTTGAGGTCCTGGGACAGGCCCTCCCACAGCTTCATGGCGTGCTCATACAGGTGCGCCGACTCGTCCCACAGGTAGTTGGAACGCACGATGGTGGTGTTACGGGCGGTGTTGCCGCCGCCCAGGTAGCCTTTCTCGATCACGGCAACGTTGGTGATGCCGTGTTCTTTGGCCAGGTAGTAGGCGGTTGCCAGGCCATGGCCGCCACCGCCGACGATGACCACGTCGTAGACCTTTTTAGGGGTTGGCGTGCGCCACATGCGCTGCCAGTTCTCGTGGTGGCTGAGGGAGTGCTTGAAAAGGCCGAAGCCCGAGTAACGTTGCATGGTGTGTGACTCCACTCAGCGGTAAACAGGGAAATCTGCGCACAGGGCCGCGACGTTCTTCGCCACATCGGCTTCGACGTCTGCGTCACCGAGGTTGTCGAGGATGTCGCAGATCCAGCCGGCCAGGGCTACACATTGCGCGACCTTGAAGCCACGGGTGGTAACGGCCGGGGTGCCGATGCGCAGGCCCGAAGTGACGAATGGCGACTGTGGGTCATTCGGCACGGCGTTCTTGTTGACGGTGATGTGCGCGCGGCCCAGGGCGGCGTCGGCATCTTTGCCGGTGAGGCCCTGGCGGATCAGGCTGACCAGGAACAGGTGGTTGTCGGTGCCACCGGAAACCACGTCGTAGCCGCGGTCGATGAACACCTGGGCCATGGCCTGGGCGTTTTCGATCACTTGTTGCTGGTAGGCCTTGAATCCAGGCTCCAGCGCTTCCTTGAAGCACACGGCCTTGGCGGCGATCACGTGCATCAGCGGCCCGCCCTGGGCACCAGGGAACACCGCAGCGTTCAGCTTCTTCTCGATCTCTTCGTTCGACTTGGCCAGGATCAGGCCGCCACGTGGGCCGCGCAGGGTCTTGTGGGTGGTGGTGGTAACCACATCGGCGAACGGGATCGGGTTCGGGTACAGGCCAGCGGCAACCAGGCCGGCTACGTGGGCCATGTCGACGAACAGCAGCGCACCGACCTTGTCGGCGATGGCGCGGAAGCGTGGGAAGTCGAGGGTCTTGGAGTAGGCCGAGAAGCCGGCAACGATCATTTTCGGCTTGTGCTCGACAGCCAGGCGCTCGACTTCGTCGTAGTCGATCAGGCCAGTGTTGGTGTCGATGCCGTATTGCACAGCGTTGTACAGTTTGCCCGAGGACGACACCTTGGCGCCGTGGGTCAGGTGGCCGCCGTGAGCCAGGCTCATGCCGAGGATGGTGTCACCAGCCTGCAGCAGGGCCAGGTAGACAGCGCCGTTGGCCGAGGAGCCGGAGTGCGGCTGGACGTTGGCGTAGTCGGCACCGAACAGCTGCTTGGCGCGCTCGATGGCCAGGGCCTCGACCTTGTCCACGTGCTCGCAGCCACCGTAGTAGCGCTTGCCCGGGTAGCCTTCGGCGTACTTGTTGGTCAGGCCGCTGCCTTGGGCCTGCATCACGCGCTTGGAGGTGTAGTTTTCCGAGGCGATCAGCTCGATGTGGTCTTCCTGGCGCTGTTCTTCGGCATTCATCGCCGCCAGCAGTGCATCGTCGTAACCCTGGATCTGGTCTTGCTTGCTGAACATCGTGTATCTCCCGGCAGCGATCATTTCTTGTCTTGGGGCACTGTGGCCCTTTGTGGCGATGTTATGACTGGCCGGGACGGGTCAGATGCCTGCGCACGCCTTGCAATGGCGCGTTTACGACATTGGCATTTGTGTTGACCATGCCGGCCCTTTCGCGGGTGAACCCGCTCCCACAGGTACGGCGATGCTTTAATGCTTGTAATGTCCCTGTGGGAGCGGCTTTAGCCGCGAAGAGGCGAGTACAGGCAATGCCGAAATCAAACGATCCACAGCTTGTATAGGCAACCGCTGAATCGATGGTTTACAGTGCTGTTCTGCGTCGTTCACAGGACAGTGCCATGACAGACAAGAGCCAACAATTCGCCAGCGACAACTATTCCGGTATCTGCCCCGAAGCCTGGGCGGCGATGGAAAAAGCCAACCATGGCCACGACCGCGCCTACGGCGACGACCAGTGGACCGAACGCGCCGCGGAATACTTCCGCAAGCTGTTCGAAACCGACTGCGAGGTGTTCTTCGCCTTCAATGGCACCGCCGCCAACTCCCTGGCCCTGGCCTCGCTGTGCCAGAGCTACCACAGTGTGATCTGCTCCGAGACCGCCCACGTCGAAACCGATGAGTGCGGCGCGCCAGAGTTCTTCTCCAACGGCTCCAAGCTGCTGACCGCGCCCAGCGTCAACGGCAAGCTGACGCCGCAGTCGATCCGCGAAGTGGCGCTGAAGCGCCAGGACATCCACTACCCCAAGCCACGGGTGGTGACCCTGACCCAGGCCACCGAGGTCGGGACCATCTACCGCCCCGATGAGCTCAAGGCGATCAGCGCCACCTGCAAGGAGCTGGGCCTGAACCTGCACATGGACGGCGCACGCTTCAGCAATGCCTGCTCGTTCCTGGGCTGCAGCCCGGCAGAGCTGACCTGGAAGGCCGGCGTCGACGTGCTGTGCTTCGGTGGCACCAAGAACGGCATGGCGGTGGGCGAGGCGATCCTGTTCTTCAACCGCCAGCTGGCCGAGGACTTCGACTACCGCTGCAAGCAGGCCGGGCAACTGGCATCGAAGATGCGCTTCCTGTCGGCGCCTTGGGTAGGCCTGCTGGAAGATGGCGCCTGGCTGCGCCATGGCGCGCATGCCAACCATTGTGCGCAGCTGCTCGCCTCGCTGGTGAGTGACTTGCCGGGGGTGGAGCTGATGTTCCCGGTGGAGGCCAACGGGGTGTTCTTGCAGATGCCGGAGCACGCGATCGAAGCGCTGCGCGGCAGAGGGTGGCGGTTCTATACCTTCATTGGTAGCGGCGGGGCGCGGTTCATGTGCTCGTGGGATACCGAGGAAGAGCGGGTGCGCGAACTGGCGGCGGATATCCGCGCCATCATCGGCGCCTGACAGGCCGCATTCGCGGGTAAACCCGCTCCCACAGGGATCGCGCAGGTTTCAAGGCCTGAGGTGAGCCTGTGGGAGCTACAGATACAGCTCTGCCCTCAAAAGCAATGATGAACCTGTGGGAGCGGGTTTACCCGCGAAGAAGCCAACACTGATCTAAAGCCTGAACCCGCCCATCTGCCGCGCCAGGTCATCCGCCAGGCCACGCAGCGCCTGGCACTCTTCGCGGCACCCCTGCACCTCTGCCGCCGTCTCCCGCGCCAGGTCGGAAATCCCCTGCACCGTACGGTTGATCTCCTCGGTCACCGCCGATTGCTCTTCGGTCGCAGTAGCCACCTGATGGTTCATGTCGCTGATGTGCTCCACCTGGTCGGTAATCGCGCCCAACGACGCCCCGGTACGCTGGCTCGACTCCACGCCACTGCCGGTAGCCTGCTGCCCCGCCTGCATCGAACTCACCGCCGAACCCGCGCCCTGCTTCAAGCGCTGGATCATCTGCTGCACTTCGTCGGTGGACAGCTGCGTGCGCCGGGCCAAAGTACGCACCTCATCAGCCACCACGGCAAATCCACGCCCCATCTCCCCTGCCCTGGCCGCCTCGATGGCGGCATTCAGCGCCAGCAGGTTGGTCTGTTCGGAAATACTACGAATCACCGCGAGAACTTCGTCGATCGAGGCCACTTCATCAGCCAACTGGCTGACTGCATCGGCCGCCTTGCCGATATCACCCGACATCCCCTCGATACCCCGGATCGAGCGTTGCACCACTTCACGCGCCTGCAAGGCTTCCTCCCGCGCCGACTGCGAGGCCTGGGCCGCATCGCCGGCATTGCGGGCAATGTCCTGCACGGTCAAACCCATTTCGTGCACGGCGGTAGCGACCATTTCGGTCATTTCCTGCTGGCGTCCGGAACGCTCGGCGGTGTTGTCCACCACCTGTGTCACCTGCTCGACCGCCAGGTGCAGCCGCTCGGAAGTGTGCAGTACCTCGCCGATCAAGCGGCGCTGGCTGTCGAGGAAACGGTTGAAGCCACGCGCCAGGTCACCCAGTTCGTCCTGGCGTGAATCGTCCAGCCGGTGGCTGAGGTCACCCGCGCCGCTGCCAATCTGCACCAGCGCCGCTGTGACGCGGCGGATCGGCCGCACCAAGCCACGCGCCAGCAGCACCACCAGCAGCAGCGACACCAGGGCCACGGCTCCACCGATCAGACTTGTCAGCCATACCGCCTGATGCATTTGCGCGTAGATTTCCTCCTCGGGCACCTCGGCCACCAAGGTCCAGTTGAGGTCGCGCAGCGGCAGGCCGAGCGCCAGGTAGCTTTCGTCGTCACGGCTGAAGCGGCTGCTGCGCAGGCCTTCGCCGCCGGTCATCAGCGCCTTGGCGGCATCCGCGCCAAGCTGTTCCGTGAGCTGGCGTTTGCCGCTGAAGGCAGCATCCGGATGAACCTGGATCAGGCCATCGTTACGCACCAGGAACACCTTGCCGTGCTCGCCAAACTTAAAGTCATGGATCAGTTTCGACAGCTCGGTCATGCGCAGGCCCATGCCGGCCACACCGACCAGTTGGCCGTTCTTTTCCACGCGATAGTCGATGAACAGGGCGAGCTCGCCGGTAGCACCGTCGATATCGATGTTGATCAGGCGTTCGGCGCCGCTGTCGATGTAGCCGTAGAACCATTTGTCCTTGGGATTGCTGCGGCTGAGGGTACGGTCCAGGCCATTCTCGTTGTAGTAGCGGCCGGTTTCGGTCGAGACGAATAAAGTGGTGAAGGCCTGGTTGCGCTGCTTGGCGGCGGTCAGGTATTCGATGAATGGTGCGACCTGCGCGGGGTCTTCGCCGGCGGCTAGCCAGTCGCGCAGCAGGGTGTTGCCGGCGATGTCCGCCGCCGCCACCAGCGGCTGGCCAAGCATGCGCTCGATGTCGTTGCGGATGGCCTCGATGCTGGCGGGCAGGGCGGTGTCGACCAGGTAGCGCTCGGTGAGGCGGTTGAGCGCCACCGTAAAAATGATGACCACCACCAGGATACTCGCCAGCAGGGCGGCGCCCATGCTGGTGATCAACTGCCACTGGATGCTCTTGCGCCAGATACGCATGCCCTACTCCCCGCATAATTATTGTTTTGCGGAAAGTGTATACACTTGCGTATCCAGTTAATCCAGTGATCTGAAGCAATCATATGCCCTGTGGGAGCGGCTTTACCCGCGAATGCGATGCTGAATGCACTGACGCATTCGCGGGTGAACCCGCTCCCACAGAGGTCGATGCAAGGCCTTATTGTTCGGCTATGGTCCGCACGATGGCGTCCACCGTGGCGTCGATCTGCGCCTGGGTACGCTCCAACGTCTTGCGGTGCTCATCCTGTAGTTCGATCTGCCGCGAACACAGGTTCAGCGCGGCCAGTACCAGCAACTTGTCGCCGATCAGGGTCGGGTACTGACGCTTGGTCTGGGCCAGGGCGGTGTTGAGCATCTGCACCGCCTGGGCCAGGGTCGCTTCCTGGCCTTCAGGCGCCTTGATCGAATAGTCGTTGCCGAGGATCGACACGACATTGATCGGCTGCGCTTGCAGTGTCATGCGCCTACGACGCCGGCGTTGGCGCGCTCGAGCAGGGCCTGCAGGCGTGCGGCGGTGCTGCCGTTCTTCTCTTCCTGCTCCATCAGCGACAGCTGCAGGGTTTCGTTCTCTTCCTTGGCCTGGGCCAGTTCCTGGCCGAGGGCGGTGTTCTGCTCGGTGAGTTGAGCGTTCTTCTGCATCAGGTCGCTGACCAGTTGCTCGATTTGGTTAAGGGAAGCTTCCAGCATGGGTCTATCTCAGGTTGTTGCGAGGGGCGCACACGATAAAGAAAAGTGCGGCCCATCGCCATTAAATATCGGATTCACGAGGTGTCTAACCCGCAGATTGACAGAGGAACCACCCCCTTGTTCCGACCTGGGTCAACCGCCGGTCAGGAAAAGGTTAGCAACCTCACAATTTTCGCCAATAGCACTCAAGACTGAGCAGTCACAACCGATAGCCCGGCAAGTCATGTTTTGTCGCACTTGCGCACCATTTTTCCCTTGCCTGGATCGTCCCCTCCATGTCTCTACGCAATATGAACATCGCCCCGCGCGCGCTGCTCGGCTTCGCGCTCATCGGCCTGCTGATGCTTGGCCTCGGTATTTTCTCGCTCATCCAGATGGGCAACATCCGCCAGGCCGGCGTCGTAATCGAACAGGTCAGCGTGCCCAGCATCAAGATCCTCGACGAGCTCACCGCCCTGAACCTGCGCATGCGCACCCTCTCCTATCGCCTGCTGCTCAACCGCGAGCCGGCAACCCAGCGCGAGACCCTTAGCCTGCTGGACGAGCGCAACAGCCAGATCGACCGTGCACGCCAGGCCTACCTGCCGATGATCGGCGCCGCCGACGAGCAAGCTGCGTTCGACCAGTACGGCCTGTTGCTCAACCAGTACCGCCAGCTTGAGTCGCGCTTGCGCAGCCTGAGCCAGGCCGACCGCGTCGACGAACTGCGCGACCTGCTCAACCGCGACCTGCTGGCCAACTCCGAACAGATCAACAAGGTCATGGACACCTTGGTGCGCATCAACACCGACCAGACCCGCGCCACCAACGAGAAGGCTGCCAACCAGTATGCCGCTGCCTTCGCCCTGGTGATCGGCCTGCTGGTCGCCGCCACCGTGCTGACTTTCGTCTGCGCCTTCCTGCTGACCCGCAGCATCGTCAAACCGATTGAAGAAGCACTCAAAAGCGCCGAACAGGTCGCCGACGGAGACCTGACCCACATCATCCGCGCCGAAGGCACCGATGAAGCCGCGCGCCTGCTGCGCGCCATGGCCCGCATGCAGGACAAGCTGCGCGACACCCTGCAACAGATCGCGGGCTCCGCTACCCAGCTGGCCTCGGCGGCCGAAGAATTGAATGCCGTCACCGACGAAAGTGCCCGTGGCCTGCAGCAGCAGAACAACGAGATCGAGCAGGCTGCCACTGCGGTGACTGAAATGACCAGCGCTGTGGAAGAAGTGGCGCGCAATGCCGTAAGCACCTCGGAAGCGTCCAGTGAAGCCAGCCGCTCCACCGGCGATGGGCGTGACCTGGTAATGGAGACCGTGGGTGCCATCGAGCGCATGAGCGGCGATGTGCAGGCCACTGCCAGACTAATTACTCACCTGGCCGAACAGTCGCGCGATATCGGCAAGGTGCTGGACGTGATCCGTGGCCTGGCCGACCAGACCAACCTGCTGGCGCTGAACGCCGCCATCGAGGCGGCACGTGCCGGTGAGGCGGGCCGTGGTTTTGCCGTGGTGGCCGATGAGGTGCGGGCGCTGGCTCATCGTACCCAGCAGTCGACCAGTGAGATCGAGCGGATGATCGGCAGTATTCAGGGGGGTACGGAAGAAGCGGTGGAATCGATGCGCACCAGCACCGAGCGCGCCGAATCCACACTGAACATTGCACGTGGCGCAGGTATGGCGCTGGACACCATCGCCGGGGCGGTGGCGCAGATCAACGAGCGTAACCTGGTGATTGCCAGCGCGGCGGAAGAGCAGGCGCAGGTGGCGCGGGAAGTGGACCGCAACCTGGTGAACATCAATGATCTGTCGGTGCAAAGTGCTACCGGGGCGCATCAGACCAGTGCGGCGAGTGCGGAGTTGTCGCGCCTTGCTGTAGACCTCAACGGCCTCGTAGCCCGTTTCCGCACCTGAAGAAGCTGGGGCCGCTTTGCGGCCCATCGCCGGCAAGCGCGGCTCCCACACCGGCCGCAAGCGCAGTACCTGTGGGAGCCGCGCTTGCCGGCGATGGGCTGCAAGGCAGCCCCCTGCATAGCCGGATCAGTAATCGATCCGCACATCCCCTTTCGGCACGCTGCAGCACGACAGGATGTAGCCCTCGGCTTCGTCTTCTTCGGTAATGCCGCCGTTGTGTTCCATCTCCACTTCGCCGCCCAGCTTGAGCACCTTGCAGGTGCCGCAGATACCCATGCCACAGGCTTTCGGGATCATCAGGCCAACCTTGGCAGCCGCCGCGTGCACGGTCTCGCCCGGGGCGATGCGGATGCTCTTCTCGCTGCCGATGAACTCCACCAGGTTGAGATCGGCCGCATCCAGCTCCGGTGCGTCGGCCGCCTGCTCGGCATGCTCCACCGCATCGGCCTTGGCCTCGGGCGGCGTCGCACCGAACGATTCCTCGTGATAGTTCTTCATGTCGAAGCCGACCGCTTCGAGCATGCGCTTGACCGCGCTCATGTAGGGTGTCGGGCCGCAGCAGAACACCGTGCGCTCCATGTAGTCCGGCGCGATCAGCTCCATCAGGCGCTGGTTGAGGTAGCCGCGATAACCCGCCCAAGGCTCACCCAGGCCGTGCTTTTCACAAATGATGTGCAGGCTGAAGTTGGGGATGCGCGAGGCCATCTGCTCCAGCTCGCGGTGGTAGATGATGTCCTTCGGCGAACGGGCGCTGTGCACGAAGACCATGTCGACATTGCCGTTGGTATCGTAGAACCAGCGGGCCATCGACATCACTGGCGTAATACCGACACCGCCGGAAAGGTACAGCACCTTCTGCGCCGGGAAATCGATGGCGTTGAACAGCCCCACCGGGCCGTGCACCGGCAGCTCGGCACCTTCGTGCATGGTGTCGTGCAGGAAGTTGGAAACCAGGCCACCCGGCACGCGCTTGACGGTGATCGAGAAGCTGTACGGCACCGACGGCGAACTGGAAATGGTGTAGGAGCGCATCACCGGCTTGCCTTCGATCTCAAGCTCCAGGGTGACGAACTGCCCTGGCTTGAAGAAGAACATGATCGGCTGGTCGGCCATGAAGCAGAACGTGCGCACGTCCCAGGTCTCCTGGATGACCTTGACGCAGCGCACGATGTGGCGGCCGTTGGCCCAGGTCTGGGTAGTGACCGGATTGAGAAAGGTATCGGACATGTTCATCTCCAGCAGCCGACTATTGGCCTTTTTATGGCTTGGATAATGCGCAAGCTGAAGACGACGTACATTCCTGCCTGCGACATCGGCGTGCTTATCGCGACCAGCCCCGCGCTGCAAGGGCTGGCGCGTCGTAATTCAAATCGGCCATGTCGCCCATGGATACGGTTCATGACGCCTTCGGACGCACACTCCACGGCAAAACAACCAGCCTGCTGTTGAAACAAAGAGCCGTGAGAACAGCCTTGCGGCACAACAACGATTAGCCACCTTTTGCCGGCCGCACACGGCCCCGAGGAATACACGATGGACGTCACCGCAACCCTGAGCCTGGGCGATCCACTGGAACCTGCACGCAAGGCCACCGCCGAAATGCTGCAGACCCGCGAACGCACCTATTCGCTGCCCCAGCCTTTCTACACCGACGAGCGTCTGTTCCAGATCGACATGCAGGAGATCTTCCACAAGGAGTGGTTGATCGCCGGCATGACCTGCGAGATCCCGGCCAAGGGCAACTACATCACCCTGCAGATCGGCAAGAACCCGATCATCGTGGTGCGTGGCGCCGAAGGTAAGGTGCATGCCTTCCACAACGTCTGCCGCCACCGTGGTTCGCGCCTGTGCGTCAGCGAAAAGGGCAAAGTGGCCAAGCTGGTCTGCCCATACCACCAGTGGACCTACGAGCTGGACGGCCGCCTGCTGTTCGCCGGCACCGAAATGGGTGCCGACTTCGACATGAACCAGTATGGCCTGAAGCCAGTGAACGTGAAGGTTGCCGGCGGCTACATCTTCATCAGCCTGGCGGAAAACCCGCCTGCCATCGACGAGTTCCTGGCCACCCTGGACCACTACATGGAACCGTACGACATGGAAAACACCAAGGTGGCGGTACAGACCACCTTGATGGAAAAGGCCAACTGGAAGCTGGTGCTGGAAAACAACCGCGAGTGCTACCACTGCAACGGTTCGCACCCGGAGCTGCTGCAAACCCTGCTGGAATGGGACGACACCAACGACCCGCGCGCCAGCCAGGAATTCAAGGACCACGTGGCCGCCTCCGCCGCCGCCTGGGAAGCCGAGAAGATCCCGTACCTGCACAAGAGCCATGGCCTGCGTAACCGTATCGTGCGCATGCCGCTGCTCAAGGGCACCGTGTCGATGACCATGGACGGCAAGCAGGCCTGCCAGAAGCTGATGGGCCGCATCAAGAACCCGGACCTGGGCTCGATGCGCATCCTGCACCTGCCGCACTCCTGGAACCACTGCATGGGCGACCACATGATCGTGTTCACCGTGTGGCCGATCAGCGCCCAGGAAACCATGGTCACCACCAAGTGGCTGGTGCACAAGGACGCTGTGGAAGGCGTGGATTACAACCCGGAAAACATGCGCAAGGTGTGGGACGCCACCAACGACCAGGACCGTCGTCTGGCGGAAGAGAACCAGCGCGGGATCAACTCCACCGCTTACCAGCCAGGGCCGTACTCGAAGACTTATGAGTTTGGCGTGGTGAACTTCATTGACTGGTACAGCCAGCGAGTGTTGAACAACCTGGGGGCGGAGCCGGCGGCGTATTTGAAGGAAGTGCAGGCGCAGTAATACATACACACCCGCCATGCTTCGGCAGCAGGCCGAAGCATGGCGCTTTTACACCGCTGTATCTGGCCGCTGTGCGTCTGTACGCACATGATAAGCCATCGGTTGTATCGGATAGCGCCGTTCGGCAGACGACGTTGCCAACCCATAAAGCTCATAAGCTGACAGGGCCGTAGCAACTGAGGACATCCCAAAATCAACCCAGGCCAACCCCTCTGCCGCCGGTGTGAACAGCCGTCCGATAGCCGTGCCAATACTCATCGAGGCGATGACGCCTCCAGCGACCGAAAGCGCCTTATCCTGCTTAGTCCATGGTGCGACGGGTTGCTCTGCCGTGTTGTAAGTCAAAACCCCAGAGCGGCTTGCCGGGTAACCACTATTCAGGGCGAAGTCTCGCTCGACACGGTAGTTCCGGTACGCTTTCACGGCACTGATTGCCAGGTTGATCACCCCCGTGACGATGTTCCTGATCGGCGCCATGATGGCGGGGAAACGACCACTTGGGTCAACAAAGTTGACAGGGTCGCCTTGGCAGTAGGCATAAGCATTGAGCCCCCCCTTGCCGAACGGGCTTAACGCGTCAGGGCCAATGAACCGCCCCAGGCTCGGGCTGTAGACGCGGTGGCCATTGCCCAACGGGTAGCCACCCGTCAGTGGATCACGATACTGACCACAGAACGCCAGACCCGGCACAGCGGCAGCTGCCATGACGCCATAGGGTGAATATGCATTCACTTGAAAAGGAATGCCGCTCAAAATCGAATGCTGCCGATCGGTCCCCAACAAACGTCTGGCCATGATTTATCCACAATTAGGCGCTTTCGTGGATACGCTAACCAGCGCCTGCAAGTTTTGCTACTGGCAAAAATATCAGGCCGTACATTGATCATTATTTGATCATAACGGCCAACGCGGTGTCATTCCTGGGCTACAGCGGAGTTCGTACACCTTGTCCACAGAGCCACCAACAGAGTTTGTGAGCAACCCATAAGTGTTTTGCGATCGCCCTGTTGATAAGTCACCCAAGAGCTTGATTTTCAGGCATTCCGGAGGATCCTGGCGGAATTGATCAATTTTTGAGCAAGTCTGTCAAACCCTTTCACTACGCCGCTTACAGGAGATACCGAACAGATTATCCACAGACCGGCTAACAGCGATTGTGGGCAAAATCAGGAGGGTGCTGCCGCGCGTTGCATGCGAAGGCAGGATAAGACTGATCGTTTTTTGATCAAAAGCTTGGAAACCCCGTCATACAAGGGCTGCGGCTATGCGCCAACACTTTATCCACATGTTGGCGAACAGATTTGGTGGGCAAAATACGCAGTGGTTCTGGATATTGAGTGGGAGCTAATGTGTTGGGTTGTCTGTAAGGGCCTCATCGCTGGCAAGCCAGGCTCCTACAGGGACTGCGCATGGCTTGAGGCAATGCGATCTATGTGGGAGCGGCCTTGTGTCGCGAAAGGGCTGCGTAGCAGCCCGGCAATTTCTGCGATATTGCAGAAACCTGGGGCCGCTATGCGGCCCTTTCGCGACACAAGGCCGCTCCCACAAAGAGTTACATGACGCTTCAGGCTCTAGCGCAGCACGCCCTCTTCCACCAGCAGCTTGAGGATGGCCTCGGCGCCTTCCTGAGGCGAAACATCCTTCAGCACCTTGCCACCGCCGCCACTGGCCTTGGCCGTCGCTGCCTTCATCCGGTCGGCGCCGCTCTTGGCCTTGATCACCTTAAGCCGCTTGGGCCGCGGGCGAGCTGGTTGCAGTTCGGCTTCGGCCAGCAGTTCATCTTCGACAATCGCTACGTTGCGCGCCGCCAGTACGCCCCGGCGCGCCGGCCCGAAAGCGCTCTGGCGCGGCTTGGGCGCAGCGTTATCCACAGTCGCCAGCAACGGCAGGCGCACTTTCAGCCGACGCCGCTGACCACGCGGCAGCGCCTGCAGTACCTGGGCGGTGCCGTTGTCGATCGACTCCACTTCGGCCAGCCCTACAATCAACGGCCAGCCGAGCTTTTCGGCCAGCAGGAACGGCAACATGCCCGACCCTTCGCCGGTCTCGGCCTGGCTGCCGGTCAGCACCAGTTGTGCTCCGGCATCGCGCAGGTAATCCCCGAGCACCCCCAGCACATCGGCACCGGCCGGCTGCTCCAGCACATCCAGATGGTCCAGGCCCATGCCCAGGTAGGCGCGCAGCGCTTCTTCCCGAGGGTCGCCGGCATGCACCACCTGCAAGTTATCCCCAGCCAGCTGCAAACCCAGCTCCACCGCCCGCGCATCCTGCTCGGCGCGGCGAGCGCGGCCGGAGCTGGGGTGGGCACCGATGGAAACCAGGCTGATCACTTTCGTACTCATGCTCGTGCCCTTATGCCGCGTCGCGCTGGCCGCCGCTGCGGTAGTTGTCCACAGCCTCGATCAGTGCCTGGAGAATCGCCGAACTGTCGCCAATCACCGACAGGTCAGCCCGTTTGATCATGTCGCAGCCCGGATCCATGTTGATCGCCACCACCTTGTCGCAGGCACCGATGCCCTGCAGGTGCTGGATCGCGCCCGAGATACCCACAGCCACGTAGACCCGCGCGGTAACCCAGGTGCCGGTGGCGCCCACCTGGCGATTGCGCGGCATGAAGCCGTCATCCACCGCCACCCGCGAGGCGCCTTCGGTGGCGCCCAGGGCCGCGGTGGCCCTGTGGTACAGGTCCCAGTCCTTGACGCCGTTGCCGCCCGAGACGATGAACTCGGCCTCGGCCATGGCAATGGTGGCCGGGTCCACGGCCACCGAACCAAGGTCTTCGATGCGCGACAGGCTGCGCGCCACGCTTGTGGACAACTCCACGGGCAGCGCTTCGTGACGGGTCTCGCTGACTGGCTCGGCGCACTCGGCCGCCGCCAGGATCAGGCGTGGTACGGCGCGCTGCAGGTCTTGCTGGCCGGCACCGGCACGGCCGATGCACTGGCCGTCCTTGACCTGCCAAACCCGCGTCGCCGGGCGCTCGCCCAGTGCCGCGCCCAGGCGCCGGCCCAGTTCGCCACCACCGGTGCGGCTGTCGGGCAGCAGCCAGTGACGTGGCGTGAACTGGTTATCCACAGCACGCAGGCCCTGCACCAGTTGCTCCGGTGCATAACCTTCGAAGGCTTCGCCCTCGATAACCAGCAGGCGGTCGACCCCGGCTGTGGAAAAGTTGCTTTCCTTGTGCTCGCCAAACACCACTGCCAGCACCGCACCGTCGCTGCCGGCCAGGCTGTGGGCCAGGCCGAGCAGGTCACGGTCGTGGCTGCTCAGGCGGCCACCGACCATGTCGGGTACAACGGCGATGTAGAACGTCGGCGCCGGCACCTGGTGCAGCGGCAGCTTGACCTCGGCCGCCGCCGTGCGTCGCCCGCCCACAGCGGTGCCCTGCTGGGCGCCGCTGCGGTCGATGCGCTTGAGCCCGGCCGGGCCGATGAAACCCGCAGCAATCGCATGGGGGTTCTTGCGGATGAGGCCGTTGGGCCCCATCCAGCTGGTCTGCTGCGTCTGCATCGCTGCATGCAGCGGGTGCAGACGGTTACGGGCGATCCACTCGGCGCGCGGGTCGCGGCGGATAATGTCGCTCATCAGTGCACCTCCGCAGGTTCACGTTTGGCCGTTTGCGGCTTTGCGGTGGCCGGCGCATCCTCTTCGATCAATACGTCGGCAACCAGCTCGGCCAGGTCCTTGATCTGTGGGCGCGGTTCGACCACGCCTTCGAGCATCGCGGTGCACTGTGGGCAACCCACGGCTACCAGCTCGGCCTCGGTCTGGCGAATGTCGTCCATGCGCATGTCCGGGATACGCTGCTTGCCAGGGATATCGGTGATCGGCGCACCGCCGCCACCACCGCAGCAGCGGGAGCGGAAGCCCGAGCGCTCCATTTCGCGCACTTCGATGCCCAGCGCCTTGAGTACTTCACGCGGGGCTTCGTATTCGCCGTTGTAACGGCCCAGGTAGCAAGGGTCGTGGTAGGTGACGCTGCCACCCTTGTGCTGGCCCAGGTTGAGTTTTTTCGCTGCGATCAATTCGGCGATGTAGGTGCTGTGGTGCTGCACCTGATAGTCGCCGCCCAGGGCGCCATACTCGTTCTTCAGCACATGGAAGCTGTGCGGGTCGCAGGTGACGATGCGCTGGAACTTGTACTTGGCCAGTGTCTGGATATTGCGTTTGGCCAATTGCTGGAAGGTCGCTTCATCGCCCAGACGACGCGCCACGTCGCCGCTGTCGCGCTCTTCCAGGCCGAGCACGGCAAAGTCCACGCCAGAAGCCTTGAGCACTTTGACGAACGAGCGCAGGGTGCGCTGGTTGCGCATGTCGAACGCACCGTCACCGACCCAGAACAGCACTTCGGTGGATTTCACCTCCGACAGCAGTTGCAGATTGAGGTCGGCGGCCCAGTTCATGCGCCCGCCAGGAGCGAAGCCGCCCGGGTTGTCGGTGGCGATCAGGTTGTCCAGCACTTCGGCGCCCTTGTTCGGGGTGGCGCCTTTTTCCAGGGTGAGGTGACGGCGCATATCGACGATGGCATCGACGTGCTCGATCATCATCGGGCATTCCTCGACGCAGGCACGGCAGGTGGTGCACGACCACAGCGTTTCGGCGTCGACCAGGCCATTGACGATCGGCTGGTGCGGATGGCCGCCATGCTCACCGATCGGTTTGCCCGGGTATGGGCTGCCGGCGAACTGCGCGTCGGTGCCACCGGCCAGGCCGATGACCATGTCCTGAATGAGCTTTTTCGGGTTCAGCGGCTGGCCGGCAGCAAAGGCCGGGCACATGGCTTCGCATTTACCGCACTGCACGCAGGCGTCGAAGCCCAGCAGCTGGTTCCAGGTGAAGTCCACCGGCTTTTCCACGCCCAGCGGCGCGTTCGGGTCTTCCAGGTCCAGCGGCTTGAGGCCGGTGGAACGGCCGCCGCCGAAGCGTTCGGCGCGGCGGTGCCAGGCCAGGTGCAGGGCACCGGCGAAGGCGTGTTTCATCGGGCCGCCCCAGGTCATGCCGAAGAACAGCTCCGACACGCCCCACAGCACGCCCAGGCCGAGAATGCCCACCATCACCCAACCGCCGGTGTTGGCCGGCAGGATGCCGGCGACTGGCAAGGTGGCGATGAAGAAGCTCACGGCAAACGCCAGCAGGCTCTTCGGCAGGCGCATCCACGGGCCTTTGGACAGGCGCGAAGGCGGGTTGAGGCGGCGCTTGAAGACGAAGATGGCGCCGCTGAACATGATCACGGTGGCCACCAGCAACGCGTAGCCGAGGATCTTGCTCTGCAGGCCGAAACCGTGCACCAGGATCGCCAGCACGGCTGACAGCACGAAGCCGCCAGCAGTGGCCACGTGAGTCTTGGACATGTACTTGTCGCGTTCGACCACATGGTGCAAGTCCACCAGGTAGCGGCGCGGCATGGCCAGCAGGCCGCCGATCAGGTTGACCTTGGAAGGCCGGCCACGCCGCCACATGCGCACCCGGCGCAGGGCGCCGAGCGCCGCCAGGCCAAGGGCAGCGAACAGCAGGATGGGTAGAAGGGTGTTCAACATGGGAGGCTCCCACAACAGCTGGATTCTTGCGCCACTCTGAAGAGGGGGCGCGGACCCTGTGGGAGCGGGTTCACCCGCGAATGCGTCCGATCAGGCAACGATGTTGTCAGTGCTGACGCATTCGCGGGTAAACCCGCTCCCACAGGGGGCCAATCCCGCCCTCGGGGGCGGTGTTCATGCCAGTGCGATCAGAAGTCCTTGCACAGGCGCAAGGCGTCGTAGATCGCCGCATGCACGTTGCGCTGGGCCACGCAGTCGCCGATGCGGTACAGCAGGTAGCCTTCGCCCGGCTGGCTGAGGATCGGCTGTGGCTTGATGGCGAACAGCGCCTCCACGTCGATCTGGCCTTTGTTGCGCGAACCTTCCTTCAGCGCGTAATACAGCTGCTCGTCAGGACGCACGCCGTTCTCTACAACCACCTGGTCGACCACGCGCTCTTCCTTGGCGCCGGTGTATTCGTTCTCCAGCACCGCCACCAGCTTGTCGCCTTCGCGGTAGACCTTTTCCAGCATCATGTCGCCGGTCATGATCACTTCTTTCGGGTACATGCTGCGGTAGTAGGTCGGGAAGGTAGTACCGCCCATGGCCACACCCGGTTTGATGTCGTCGGTGACGATCTCGACCTGGCTGCCCTTGTCGGCAATGAAGTCCGCCACCGACATACCGGTGAACTCGCAGATGGTGTCGTACACCAGCACGTTCTTGCCCGGCGCAACCTTGCCGTCGAGCACGTCCCAGCTGCTGACCACCAGCCCTTCGGCAGCGCCCCAGTGCTCGTTCTGCTCCAGGAAGGAATGCCCACCCACCGCCAGCACGATGATGTCCGGGCGCAGGTCCTGGATGGCGGCCACGTCGGCGGCGGTGCCCAGGCGCAGGTCGACCTTCAGGCGCGCCAGCTCCAGCTGATACCAGCGGGTGATACCGGCGATCTGGTCACGCTGCGGCGCCTTGGCGGCGATGGTGATCTGCCCGCCGATCTGCTCCTTCTTCTCGAACAGGGTCACGTCATGGCCACGTTCGGCAGCCACGCGGGCCGCTTCCATGCCGGCCGGGCCGGCGCCAACCACCACCACCTTGCGCTTGGCGCCAGTGGTCTTCTCGATGATGTGCGGCACGCCCATGTATTCACGGGAGGTCGCGGCGTTCTGGATGCACAGCACATCCAGGCCCTGATACTGGCGGTCGATGCAGTAGTTGGCACCGACGCACTGCTTGATCTGGTCGATCTGGCCCATCTTGATCTTGGCGATCAGGTGCGGGTCGGCCATGTGCGCACGGGTCATGCCGACCATGTCCACGTAGCCGCCTTCGAGGATACGCGTGGCCTGGTTCGGGTCCTTGATGTTCTGCGCGTGCAGCACCGGGACCTTGACCACTTCCTTGATGCCGGCCGCCAGGTGCAGGAACGGCTCCGGCGGGTAGCTCATGTTCGGGATGACGTTGGCCAGGGTGTTGTGGGTGTCGCAACCCGAGCCGACCACGCCGATGAAGTCGAGCATGCCAGTGGCATCGTAGTAGGCGGCGATCTGCTTCATGTCCTCGTGGCTGAGGCCATCGGGGTGGAACTCGTCGCCACAGATACGCATGCCCACGCAGAAGTCGTCACCGACCTCGGCGCGCACAGCCTTCAGTACTTCCAGGCCGAACTTCATGCGGCCTTCGAAGGTACCGCCCCACTCGTCGGTACGCTTGTTGACCCGCGGGCTCCAGAACTGGTCGATCATGTGCTGGTGCACGGCCGACAGTTCAACGCCGTCCAGGCCGCCTTCCTTGGCGCGACGCGCAGCTTGGGCGTAGTTGCCGATCACGCGCCAGATCTCTTCCACCTCGATGGTCTTGCAGGTGGCGCGGTGCACGGGTTCACGGATACCCGACGGCGACATCAGGGTCGGCCAATTGAAACCGTCCCAGCGCGAGCGACGGCCCATGTGGGTAATCTGGATCATGATCTTGGCGCCATGCTTGTGCATGGCGTCGGCCAGGTTCTGGAAGTGCGGGATGATGCGGTCGGTCGACAGGTTGACCGATGCCCACCACTCCTGCGGGCTGTCGATGGCCACCACCGACGAACCGCCGCAGATCGCCAGGCCGATACCGCCCTTGGCCTTTTCTTCGTAGTACTTCACATAGCGGTCGGTAGTCATGCCGCCGTCAGTGGCGTAGACCTCCGCGTGCGCGGTGCTGAGCACACGGTTGCGGATGGTCAGTTTGCCGATCTGGATCGGCTGGAACATTGCTTCGAATGCCATGACGCTATCTCCGGCTTACAACGGCTTTGTAACGAACAGGCCATCTTCGTGGCCTTCTTCCGACCCGCCATAGACCTGTTCGGCCACGGTGCGGATCGAGCTGCCGCGGGCAGCGAGAATCTGGTCCATGGCGCCGGCGAACCAGCCGGTGAACATGTAGTCGACCTTGCGGCCGCACTTGCCATAGACGTACACGAACGCAGAGTGCTTGAGCTTGACGCTGCAGGTGCCCTTGTCGAGGTCGATGTCCTGGATTTCGAACAGGCCCCAGCCACGCTGGCTCAGGCGCTTCATGTAGTGCTCGAACACCGCCACGCCTTCCAGACCGTGGCACTCGGCTTCTTTTTCACACCAGTGCCAGGCGGACTTGTAGCCGGCCTTGTAGAGAATCTCGGCGTACTTGTCAGCGCCCAGGACTTCTTCGATACCCATGTGGTTGTTGACGAAGAAATGGCGCGGCACATACAGCATCGGCAAGGCGTCGCTGGTCCAGACACCGGTCTCGCTGTCTACTTCGATTGGCAATTGCGGGGCGATCTTGGCCATGGAAACTCAACTCCATAAAATTTTTTATTGGGATGCCCCGGCGTTGCTGGCAGGGGCTTTCAGGCTTGGAGAGCGGCTTACTCGCCCCACACGTCCTTGAGGACGTTGACCCAGTTCTCACCCATGATCTTGCGCACCACGCGCTCGGAGTGGCCGCGCTTGAGCAAGGTTTCGGTGAGGTTGGGGAATTCGCCCACGGTGCGGATGCCCAGCGGGTTGATGATCTTGCCGAAGTTGGTCAGGCGACGGGCGTAACCCTTGTCATGGGTCAGGTACTCGAAGAAGTCCTGGCCGTGGCCCTGGGTGAAGTCGGTACCGATACCGATGGCGTCTTCACCGACGATGTTCATGGTGTACTCGATGGCTTCGGCGTAGTCGTCGATGGTCGAGTCGATGCCCTTGGCCAGGAACGGCGCGAACATGGTCACGCCGACGAAGCCGCCGTGGTCGGCGATGAACTTCAGCTCTTCGTCCGACTTGTTGCGCGGGTGCTCTTTCAGGCCAGATGGCAGGCAGTGTGAATAGCAGACCGGCTTTTTCGACTCGAGGATGACTTCTTCGGAGGTCTTGGAGCCTACGTGGGACAAGTCGCACATGATGCCGACGCGGTTCATTTCGGCAACGATCTCGCGGCCGAAGCCCGACAGGCCGCCGTCACGCTCGTAGCAGCCGGTGCCGACCAGGTTCTGGGTGTTGTAGCACATCTGCACGATGCCCACGCCCAGCTGCTTGAACACGTCGACGTAGGCGATCTGGTCTTCGAAGGCATGGGCGTTCTGGAAGCCGAAGAGGATACCGGTCTTGCCCAGCTCCTTGGCCTTGCGGATGTCGGCAGTGGTGCGTACCGGCATCACCAGGTCGCTGTTGTCGCGGATCAGCTTCTGGCTGGCGGCGATATTGTCGACAGTTGCCTTGAAGCCTTCCCAGACCGATACCGTGCAGTTGGCCGCAGTCAAACCGCCTTTGCGCATGTCCTCGAACAGCTCGCGGTTCCATTTGGCAATGATCAGGCCGTCGATGACGATGCTGTCGGCGTGAAGTTCGGCTGGGCTCATCAGGCTGTCCCCTTTTATTGAATGGGTTTGCGCCAAACCTTGTGTCGGCGCTTTGGGGCCAGCATATGCCTGTGCCCAAAGGCGCCCCGATGCAAAAACGACAGGGGGTTTGCCGAAAGCGTCAATGCGCGACATCGCGCCCTCTGGCACGCTGTCTGGCGATGAGAGACAGTCTCGATAACGACATTTCCGGCCGTTTCATGAACATTTCTTCAGGGAGCTATCGTCTTGTCTGCGGCTGAGCGAGAATCCAGCCGATTCGTCAGCCTTGTTGAGGAGAAAACGGATGAAATCAATGGCATGGCTGGTATTACTGGCTGTGGTATCGGGCGCCCAGGCCGGCGAGGAAGAAAGCACCCCGTGCGACAACGTTGAGAGCGACCAACAGACATTCGCTTGCGCGGCGTTCAACAAGCAGACGGCGGAGCGTGAACTGAAGTCCGCGTATGACGACCTGATCCAGCGCATTCGCGACCAGTACGCCGACGAAGGCGACAAGGCTGCGGCCTTGGCCGGGCGCATGGAGGCGGCCGAGAAACTGTGGACGCAACTGCGCGATGCCGACTGCAAGGTCGAAACCTACGCCGAGAAGCCCGGCAGCAAGGCGTTCGAAGCGGCGTGGAACACCTGCGTGGCACAGCGCAGCGATGATCGCTCGGAGTACCTGCAGTCCATCGGCCAGCAGTAGGGGGACTTCCTCCGCAGGAAAGGCTTTCGGCTTATCTGTCTTGACGCCCCGAACCAAAGTACGTCCCAGGCGCCTCGCCCGAGGCGCCGATGATGAACTTGATCGGAAACCAAGACATGACCACCACTATCAGCAAGACCGACATGAACAGCGCCATCGCCGCCCTGAAGAAAGAAGGCGAAGAACGCGCCGTCATGGTTGCCAACACCGTCTGCATCTTTGCCCCTGATGTGCCCGCCAGCGTTGCCGAAGATGTGCTTGATGGCATGCGCCTGATGAACCTGTCGGCGAACAAGAAGTTCGACAAGGAAACCCAGCAGCGCGAGTGGTACAACTTCTACAACGACGGCCTGGGCAAGTTCGGCTGGACGCTGACCGGCGCCGCCCATGTCGAGGAAGCTATCGACAAGGACACCCACACGCTGGCCACCCTGGTGCCTGAAATCGTCACCGTCCAGATCGGCGCCAGCCACCGCCTGAGCCGCTGTGTAAAACGCTCCTTCGAAGTGATCGTGAAAACACCGAAGGCGCAGCAACTGCTTGAAGAAAGCAGCGTGAGCGTTTCGGGCAAATCCAGCACCATTCAGATTTCGGCTTGCGAGATGACACCTCAAGGCCTGCCGATCATGCACATGACCAGCGTTCAGCTGAGCTATGACAAGGCCGAGAAAACCGCAGGGTCCGCTGGCCGCATCATCGACAAGTCGAACACCCGGGTATATCGGGCCTCGCAACAGGGCTCGTTCAGTGTTCGCCACTTCGCCGCCATGCGCGAAGCCGTCAGGCTGAAGCTGGCCAGCCAGGCGTTCGACATCCTGGCGCTGGACATCTGACCTGGACCTGGCGCCGCCCTGCGGCGCCAGGCCCCCCCTCCTCCTGCCGCGAGGCCAGAAGCATGCCCACCAAACCTGCCGACCAACCCTGGGAAGACCTTCATGCCTGCCTGCGCCTGGCGCAACTGGAGGCCAACCAGGTTCACGATCGCCAACAGGATGGCCAGCGCTGGTTCAGCCGTTTTCTGCAGGGCCTGGAAGACAGCGGTGTCAAACTGATCGAACGGACGACGAAAAGCCTAGACTACGTACCCACGGATGCCGTGTTCGAAGACGTCTTCAGCGGCTGGATTCCAGCGCCCCAGAGGCGCAACCTCAAATTCGAGCGGGCTGCCAAGGACATACTCCATGGCTTGCAACAGCCAGACCTCGCCCTGCTGCGCAGCACCTCGGCCAGCTCGCACCTGCGCATCGAATTTGACCTGGATGACAGCGGTAGCCCGGTAGCGATCGTCTTTAACCTTTGCTGTTCGACCGACCCGGATACCCCGCGGACGCGCCTTGCCCTGCAGCTGGACCACATGGGCGCGAAGCTCGACGCCCGGGCTTTCGAGATGCGGCGAGAACAGGTCGAAAAACGCCTCCAGGCGCTATCCGATCTCGATCAGTTCTAGCCAGGCGGCATTGCACGCTGCGCGGGGTCCCACCTCGTCTAACCAAACAGGTTTTCCAGTAACGCGAGAGTTGAACCTCGAAGACTAACGAGGACCAGTCACACCACTCGGACCAACCGATCCTCCCGCGGACACCGCTCGAACCGTGCCCGGTAACTCCGTGTGAAATACGACGCCGACTCGAACCCGCACGCCACCGCCACCTCCAGCACACTCATGTCGGTCTGGCGCAATAGCTGCCGAGCCTTGTCCAGTCGCAATCGCAGATAGAAGCCACTGGGCGTGTCGTCCAGATGCAAGCGGAACAGGCGCTCCAGCTGCCGCCGGGTCACCTGCACTGCATCGGCCAGCACCTGGGTATTGAGCGGCTGCTCGATATTTCGCTCCATCTCGCCGATCACCTTCACGAGCTTCTTGTTGCTGATGCCGTAACGGCTGGCGATCTGCATGCGCTGGTGGTCCTGGCGTTGGCGAATGCGCCCGAGCACGAACTGCTCGGATACCTGCACAGCCAGCTCGCTGCCATGGGCCTGGCCGATCAGGTCAAGCATCAGGTCGATTGACGCGGTACCGCCTGCGCAGGTAATGCGCCGCCGATCGATCTCGAATAGCTCCTGGGTCACCTGCAAGCGTGGATAGCGCTCCTTGAATGCCTCCAGCGCCTCCCAGTGCACGGTGGCGCGGTGGCCGTCGAGCAGGCCGGCCTCGGCCAGTACCACCGCGCCGGTATCGATGCCACCCAGAACAACTCCCTCATGGTCCAGGCGGCGTAGCGCCTGCTGCAGTGCCGGCCCGTAACAGGCCAACGGCTCGAAGCCCGCGACGATCAGCAGGATGCCGCCAGGTTCGCCCGCCGCCAGCGCTGCATCGGCGTTTACCGACATGCCATTGCTGGCCAGCACCGGCCCGCCGTCCAGGCTCAACACCTGCCAGCGATACAACGGGCCCTTGAAACGATTGGCCACCCGCAGTGGTTCCAGAGCACTGATGAAACCCATGGCCGAGAACCCGGGCAACAACAGGAAATGAATGATTTGCGGCATTGCATGCTCCACGGCAAAGGTGGTCGCCTCCGTGCAAATGTTGGTCGCCAGGGTGCGATTTACCACCCTGGCAGCAGCGTAGCGTGTTCACACGGCCCAGAGAGGCCGGCCCCTATAAAAAATGCCCTGCCGATGGAGAGCCACCATGCAACGCTTGATCCGCCGCAGCCTGTTATCCGTAGCCCTGACCACTATCGTCGCTTCCCCGCTGTATGCCGCGGAACCCGCGGCCTGCAAGAACGTCCGTCTGGGCGTGGTCAACTGGACCGATGTCATCGCCACCAGCGCCATGGCGCAGGTGCTGCTCGATGGCCTTGGCTACCAGACCAAGCAGACCAGCGCTTCGCAGCAGATCATCTTCGCCGGCATCCGCGACAAACGCCTGGACATGTTCCTGGGTTACTGGAACCCGATCATGACCCAGACCATCACCCCGTTCGTCGATGCCAAGCAGGTCAAGGTGCTCGACAAGCCCAGCCTGGAAGACGCCCGCGCCACCCTGGCGGTGCCCAAGTACCTGGCCGACAAGGGCCTGAAGACGTTCGCCGATATTCACAAGTTCGAAAAGGAACTGGGCGGGAAAATCTACGGCATCGAACCAGGCTCCGGCGCCAACACCCAGATCAAGGCGATGATCACCAAGAACCAGTTTGGCCTTGGCAAGTTCCAGCTGGTCGAATCCAGCGAGGCCGGCATGCTCGCCGCCGTCGACCGCGCGGTGCGGCGCAACGAAGCTGTGGTGTTCTTTGGCTGGGCACCGCACCCGATGAACGTGAATATCGACATGGTCTATCTGGGCGACAGCCAGGACGCCCTGGGCCCTGACGAAGGCCGCGCGACAGTGTGGACGGTGACTGCGCCGGACTATGCCGAACGCTGCCCCAACGCCCACCGCCTGCTGGCCAACCTGAACTTCAGCGCCGAGGACGAGAGCCGCATGATGCAGCCGCTGCTCGACCACAAGGACGCGCTGGAATCGGCCCGCCAGTGGCTCAAGGACCACCCCGAGGACAAGGCCCGCTGGCTGGAGGGTGTGACCACCTTCGATGGCAAGCCGGCTGCGGACAACCTCAAGCTCGGCGCCAACTGATCCGGCCCCTTCGCGGGTAAACCCGCTCCCACAGGTTACGCGCATGCCAGGAACACCACGGTGCTCCTGTGGGAGCGGGTTCACCCGCGAAAAGGCCACCACAGACACCACAAGGACCCCCGCCATGAACCACGACGTCATCATCACCTGCGCCCTCACCGGCGCTGGCGACACCGCCTCGAAAAGCCACCTTGTTCCAGTCACCCCCAAGCAGATCGCCGAGTCTGCCGTAGAGGCCGCCAAAGCCGGCGCCACCGTAGTCCACTGCCACGTGCGCGACCCGCAAACCGGCCGCTTCAGCCGTGACGTGGCGCTGTATCGCGAAGTCATGGAACGCATCCGCGAAGCTGACGTGGACATCATCGTCAACCTTACCGCCGGTATGGGTGGCGACCTGGAAATCGGCCCGGGTGAAACACCACTGGAATTCGGCCCGGGCACCGACCTGATCGGCCCACTGGAACGTCTGGCCCATGTCGAAGCGCTGCTGCCGGAAATTTGCACCCTCGACTGCGGCACCCTCAATTTCGGCGATGGCAACTCGATCTACGTCTCTACCCCGGCGCAACTGCGCGCCGGTGCCAAGCGCATCACCGAGCTGGGAGTGAAAGCCGAGCTGGAAATCTTCGACACCGGCCACCTTTGGTTCGCCAAGCAGATGATCAAGGAAGGCCTGCTCAACGACCCGCTGTTCCAGCTGTGCCTGGGCATCCCGTGGGGTGCGCCGGCCGATACCACCACCATGAAGGCCATGGTCGACAACCTGCCAGCCAACGTCACCTGGGCCGGCTTCGGCATTGGCCGCATGCAGATGCCGATGGCCGCCCAAGCGGTGCTGCTGGGTGGCAACGTGCGGGTGGGCCTGGAAGACAACCTGTACCTGGACCGTGGCGTACTGGCCAGCAACGGTCAGCTGGTCGAGCGGGCGGCAGAGATCATCACCCGCATGGGTGGCCGCGTGCTCAGCCCGGCAGAAGGCCGGGAAAAAATGAACCTCAAGCGCCGCTGATTCCCTTTCAGGAGACCGATATGCCCTTCATCACCGAGATCAAGTCCTTCGCCGCCCTGGGTAGTGGCGTGATCGGCAGCGGCTGGGTCGCCCGCGCCCTGGCCCATGGCCTGGACGTGGTCGCTTGGGACCCGGCGCCCGGCGCCGAGCACGCCCTGCGCAAACGCATCGCCAACGCCTGGCCTGCACTGGAGAAACAAGGCCTGGCGCCAGGTGCAGCGCAAGACCGGCTGAAATTCGTGGCCACCATCGAGGAATGCGTGCGCGACGCCGATTTCATCCAGGAAAGCGCACCCGAGCGCCTGGACCTCAAGCTCGACCTGCACGCGAAGATCAGCGCTGCCGCCAAGCCCAATGCAATCATCGGCTCCAGTACCTCGGGCCTGCTGCCCAGCGAGTTCTACGAGTCATCCACTCACCCTGAGCGTTGCGTGGTCGGTCACCCGTTCAACCCGGTTTACCTGCTGCCGCTGGTGGAGATCGTCGGCGGCAACCGCACGGCACCCGAAGCTATCGAGGCCGCGAAAACCATCTACACCGCACTCGGCATGCGCCCGCTGCATGTGCGCAAGGAAGTCCCTGGCTTCATCGCCGACCGCCTGCTCGAAGCGCTGTGGCGCGAGGCCCTGCACCTGGTCAACGACGGCGTGGCCAGCACTGGCGAGATCGACGACGCGATCCGCTTCGGCGCCGGCCTGCGCTGGTCGTTCATGGGCACCTTCCTCACCTACACCCTGGCCGGTGGCGACGCCGGCATGCGCCACTTCATGGCCCAGTTCGGCCCGGCGCTGAAGCTGCCCTGGACCTACCTGCCGGCACCGGAGTTGACCGACAAGCTGATCGACGATGTGGTCGAAGGTACCTCCGAGCAACTGGGTGATCGCAGCATCGCTGCGTTGGAGCGCTATCGTGATGACACCCTGTTGGCAGTGCTGGAGGCCGTGAAGACCAGCAAGGCCAGGCACGGTATGGCTTTCGGCGACTGAGGAGACTGCGATGCCCGCACTGATCACCTACCGCACCCCGGTCCAGGAGGACTGGGTAGACTACAACGGGCATCTGCGCGATGCCTTCTACCTGCTGATCTTCAGCTACGCCACCGATGCGCTGATGGAGCGCATCGGCCTGGATGCCGACAGTCGCGGCCAGAGCGGTAACTCGCTGTTCACCCTGGAGGCGCACATCAACTACCTGCATGAAGTGAAGCTGGGCACCGAGGTGTGGGTGCAGACGCAGATCATCGGTTTCGATCGCAAGCGCCTGCATGTCTACCACAGCCTGCACCGGGCAGGGTTCGACGAGGTGCTGGCGGCCAGCGAGCAGATGCTGCTGCATGTGGACCTGGCGGGGCCGAAGTCGGCGCCGTTCAGTGAGCGTAGCGTCGGGTTGCTGCAAGGGTTGGTGGATGAGCAGCAGGGCCTGCCGTCGGCTGAATTCCTGGGCAGGGTAATAGGCCTGAACACAAAATCCTGAAGGTGACTGCGCGCCCTGTGGGAGCGGGTTCACCCGCGAATGCTTTGGTAGCTTCACCATCGCATTCGCGGGTAAACCCGCTCCCACAGGGATTTGTGCATCCTTCAAGTGTTGCTTCGGGAAAAAATAACCCCGGAAAGCCGTGAGCATCCGGGGCCAAGAGCGAGCAACATCCACTGTGCATGAACGAGGGTGACCAAACCCTCAGGTACCGTGAATGGCTTCAGTGTGCGGCCTTCCAAGGTGCTCGATTTAGCCGGAAACGACCTGTTCTTAGCCAATGCAGCCATGGCGCCATTCTGTTGTTGCGGGCATGTCGCCGGCGTCACAGAATCGGTCGTAAATCACAGCAGCACTCTCTTAGCGATAAAAGGGACAACAGCCATGATGCATGCGGATTTGATTGACCAGGACGATCTGGCAGGCCACCTGCGCGCGCGCGGGTTCGAGATTCCGGCCGGGGCAACTGCCGAGCAGGCCTGCGAGGCGGTGGTGCGCGGGCTGACCGAGCCCAATGCACGGGCGCTGAAGGGGATGGTGGAGCAGATGTATACCGGTAGTGCGACGATCCTGCCGGCGGTGCGCCAAGCCATCGACAAACAGCTGTTGCCGGCGTTGGCGCAGTTCAACAAGCGCGCCTGAATCGTTTTCCTGTACTGGCCTCTTCGCGGGTGAACCCGCTCCCACAGGTACTGCACTGAACTCGAAAGCAGTGCAGTACCTGTGGGAGCGGGTTCACCCGCGAAGAGGCCAGTGCCATTTCAGAGCCTCACACTGGCAAAGGTCGACTCGTTGCGCGCCTGGCTCAGGGCCGCCATCGGCCCGCTGTGCGGCGACAGAGTCATGGCCTGCGGGATCGGCATCATCGCCACCTGCTGCGCGGTGTTGGAGCCCACGCGCTCATCACGCGGCGGAATGCCGAAGTACTCGCGGTAGCACTTGGAGAAGTGCGGGGTCGACACGAAGCCGCATACCGACGCCACCTCGATGATCGACATCGGCGTCTGCTTCAGCAACTGCCGGGCGCGGATCAGGCGCAGCTTCAGGTAGTAACGCGACGGCGAACAGTGCAGATACTTCTGGAACAGGCGCTCGAGCTGCCGGCGCGATACCGACACGTATACCGCCAGTTCGTCCAGGTCGATCGGCTCTTCGAGGTTGGCCTCCATCAGCGCGACGATTTCCTGCAGCTTCGGCTGGTTGGTGCCAAGCATGTGCTTGAGCGGCACGCGCTGGTGATCCTGCTCGTTGCGGATGCGTTCGTAGACGAACATTTCGGAGATTGCCGCCGACAGTTCACGGCCGTGATCGCGGCTGATCAGGTGCAGCATCATGTCCAGCGGCGCAGTGCCGCCGGAGCTGGTGAAGCGGTTACGGTCGAGGGTGAACAGGCGGGTGCTCATGTTGACCCGCGGGTAGGCCTCCTGCATGGCAGCCAGGCATTCCCAGTGCACGCTGCAATCAAAGCCATCGAGCAGGCCGGCGCAGGCCAGGGCCCAGCTGCCGGTGCACACTGCACCCAGGCGTCGCGACTGGCGAGCCTGGGCCTGCAGCCAGGTGACATGCTCACGGGTAACGGTGCGCTGGATGCCGACGCCGCCACAAACAATCACTGTATCCATCGGCGGGGCGCTGTGCATGGCCGCGTCGGGAGTGATCTGCAGGCCGTCGCTGGCCCACACCTGGCCGCCATCGACAGTCAGGGTGTGCCAGCGGTACAGCTCGCGGCCGGAAAGCTGGTTGGCCATGCGCAGCGGCTCGACGGCCGACGCCAGGGAAATGAGAGTGAAATTGTCCAGTAGGAGAAACCCGATGGACTGGGGGGCTGTGCGGTTCTGGGTTGGGGTCCCGGAGGTGTACGACGTCATCGCGATTTCTCCTCACACAAATGCAGGGTGTGCCTCAGGCGAGCACTGATTTCTTGTTATGTACGGCCCCGGTTTCATGTGCAGGGGCCTTGGTGCCAATCTCAACGCAAACGCCGTGCCTGAAATTGAACGGCTATCCAAAAAAACCTGAAAACGACGCCTTTATCAGGCAAATCAAGCGCTTTGATCGAGCTGGCCAATCTTCGTGGAACGGGCGTGCTAGGCGCTGTGCCTGTAACGGCTGAGCAATTTGGTGACACGCGCAGTGTAGGATGCCCAGAAACGACACTCTTGAGTGTCACCGACAACGCCCACACTGATAACGACACCCGACGATCGGTATGCGTCGCGCTGCACCATAAAGAGACATTTGTGGCTGTGCTGCACCTGTTTCAATCTCAAGGGCCCCTTCGCGGGTGAACCCGCTCCCACAAGGATGATGCAGTCCCTGTGGGAGCGGGTTCACCCGCGAAGAGGCCCTTAAGGTCAGATCAAGAGTCAGCATTCAATGGCGCTGACCGCCAGGCCACCACGCGAGGTCTCTTTGTACTTGTCGTGCATGTCGGCCCCGGTATCGCGCATGGTGCGGATCACCTGGTCGAGGGAAATGAAGTGCTCGCCGTCACCACGCAGGGCCATCTGCACCGCGTTGATGGCCTTGACCGCGGCAATCGCGTTGCGCTCGATGCACGGCACCTGCACCAACCCGCCGACCGGGTCGCAGGTCAGGCCCAGGTTGTGCTCCAGTGCAATCTCGGCAGCGTTCTCCACCTGCGGTGGGGTCGCGCCCAGCACCTCAGCGAGGCCCGCCGCGGCCATGGCGCAAGCCGAACCGACTTCCCCCTGGCAACCCACTTCGGCACCAGAGATCGACGCGTTCTTCTTGCACAGAATGCCCACCGCGGCGGCAGCGAGGAAGAAATCGACCACGCTGGACTCGTCCACCGCATCACTGAAGCGCATGTAGTAGTGCAACACCGCCGGGATGATGCCCGCCGCGCCGTTGGTCGGCGCGGTAACCATGCGCCCGCCGGCGGCGTTTTCTTCGTTGACCGCCAGGGCGAACAGGTTGACCCACTCCATGGCGCTCATGGTCGAGCCGATCACGTTGGGCTTGCCGATTTCCTGCAGGCTGCGGTGCAGCTTGGCGGCGCGGCGGCGTACGTTCAGCCCGCCGGGCAGCGTGCCTTCGTATTTCAGGCCATTGTTGACGCATTCCTGCATGGCTTCCCAGAGCTTGTGCAGGCCGGCGCGGATCTCTTCCTCGCTGCGCCAGACCTTCTCGTTGGCCATCATCAATTGCGACACGCTGAGGTCGTTTTGCTTGCACAGGCGCAGCAGTTCGGCGGCGCTGTCGAAGTCGTACGGCAGCACCGTCTGGTCGGCATCCAGCACGCCGCTGGCGGCCTGGGCGGCATCGACCACAAAGCCGCCACCCACCGAGTAATAGGTGTCGCGGTGCAGCTCGCCCTGCTCGCCTTCGGCAATCAGGGTCATGGCGTTGGGGTGGTACGGCAGGTTCTCGTCCAGCAGCAGCATGTCGCGGGCCCAGACGAATTCGATGGGCAGGCGGCGGTCCAGCTGCAGGGTATTGGTTTCGCGCAGGTCGGCGATACGCGGCGCGATCTGGGTCGGGTCGATGGCGTCCGGCCATTCGCCCATCAGGCCCATGATGGTGGCATTGTCGGTGCCATGCCCCACACCCGTGGCCGACAGCGAGCCATACAGGCGCACTTCGATCCGCTTCACACGTTCCAGCTCGCCACGCTCGCGCAGGCCCTGGACGAACAGGGCGCCAGCACGCATGGGGCCGACGGTGTGGGAGCTGGAGGGCCCGACACCGATCTTGAACAGGTCGAACACGCTGATGGCCATTGTTGAATCACCTCTTGCTGGGCTTGTCTCTGCGCGCCATGCGCAGGGCGGGGCAGCTGCTAGGCTGAAGCAGCGGGCCGCCTTGAATGCACGCATCATCGGGCTTTTACCGCACCCCTCGCCGTCTGCAACCGACGTACTTTTGTCCAGCAGCGCCGCGCTGTTTTCTACCGGGGAGTAGCCCTCACCAGGCCGCTTTCCGGCGGCCTGGCGACGTAAAAATGCGGCTGAGGGGGTGGAAAAACCCATAAACGACATCGCCCATACTGGATACGACCCGTTCCGTACTGGTTACGACCCCACCAGTAGGCGATTGCCCGGCGCTGGAGGATTATCGAAAGCGACTCGTAAAGCACGGCCACGCATCCTGCCCTCTGCAGGCCTGGTCGACCGGACCCTGAGAAAGCCCGGCGACCCACGCGAACCCGAAGACAAAATCACAGGAGTCCATCCATGAAAGGTTCACCCTCGCTGTTGCTGGTTGCGATGCTGTCCGCGCCTTTGCTGGCCCAGGCCGCCGAACCCGAGCAATGCAAGACGGTACGGTTCTCGGATGTCGGCTGGACCGACATCACGGTCACCACCGCGACCACCAGCGTTGTGCTCGAAGCACTGGGTTACAAGACCCACACCACCATGATCTCGGTACCGGTGACCTACAAGTCGCTGGCCACCGGCAAGGACCTGGACGTGTTTCTCGGCAACTGGATGCCGACCATGGAGAACGACATCAAGCAGTACCGCGACGCAGGTACTGTGGAAACCGTGCGCGCCAACCTGGAAAACGCCAAGTACACCTTGGCTGTGCCCCAGGCGCTGTATGACAAGGGCCTGAAGGACTTCAGCGACATTCCCAAGTTCAAGCAGGAACTGGGCGGCAAGATCTACGGCATCGAGCCTGGCAACGATGGCAACCGCACCATCCAGAGCATGATCGACAAGAACGCCTTCGGCCTGAAGGACGCCGGCTTCAAGATCGTCCAGTCCAGCGAGGCCGGCATGCTGTCGCAGGTCGACCGCGCGCAGAAACGCGGCGAGGCGCTGGTGTTCCTCGGCTGGGAACCGCACCCGATGAACACCCGCTTCAAGATGCAGTACCTGACCGGTGGGGACGAGTTCTTCGGCCCCGACTTCGGCAAGGCGACCGTATTGACCAACACCCGCAAGGGCTATGTGCAGGAATGCAGCAACGTTGGCCAGCTGTTGAAGAACCTGTCGTTCGAGCTCAAGGATGAAAGCACCATGATGGGCTATGTCCTGGACGACAAGATGAAACCCGAGGCGGCTGCCAAGAAGTGGCTCAAGGACAACCCTGGCAAGCTGGATGCCTGGCTGGCCGGTGTCACCACCGTTGATGGCAAACCAGGCCTGGAGGCGGCCAAGGCCAAGCTGACGCAATAACGCAATACGCCATAGCGCTACCTCGGGGCAGGCCGTGCCTGCCCCGGGTTGATTTCAATCTATGCAGGTGGAAGCTCGCTATCATGCTTATCGATCAGAAAATACCCCTGGGTGAGTACATCGCGTCGTTCGTCGAGTGGCTGACCCAGAACGGCGCGAACTACTTCGACGCCATCGCGCAGGGCCTGGAGTTCATGATCCATGGCGTCACCAGTGCCCTGACCTTCTTCAATCCGTTCGTGCTCATCGCTCTGTTCGCCGCCCTGGCGCATTTCATCCAGCGCAAGTGGGCGCTGACCGCATTCGTCGCCCTGTCGTTCCTGCTGATCCTCAACCTGGGTTACTGGCAGGAAACCATGGAAACCCTGGCGCAGGTCACCTTCGCCACGGTGGTTTGCGTGGCCATCGGCGTGCCACTGGGCATCGTCGCCGCGCACAAACCGATGTTCTATACCGCCATGCGCCCGGTACTCGACCTGATGCAGACGGTACCTACATTCGTCTACCTGATCCCCACCCTGACCCTGTTCGGTCTGGGTGTGGTGCCGGGGCTGATCTCGACGGTGGTGTTCGCCATCGCCGCGCCGATCCGCCTCACCTATCTGGGCATCTGCGATGTCCCGCAGGAGCTGATGGACGCCGGCAAGGCCTTTGGCTGCTCGCGGCGCCAGCTGCTCACCCGTATCGAACTGCCGCACGCGATGCCGAGCATCGCCGCCGGCGTTACCCAGTGCATCATGCTGTCGCTGTCGATGGTAGTGATTGCCGCCCTGGTCGGTGCTGACGGCCTGGGCAAACCTGTGGTCAACGCACTGAACACCGCCGATATTTCCCTGGGCTTCGAAGCGGGCCTGGCGATCGTGCTGCTGGCGATCATGCTCGACCGTATCTGCAAGCAACCGGACCTGCCGGTAAGGGGTGAAGCATGAGCATCATTCGTTTCGAAGACGTCGACGTCATCTTCTCCAACAAGCCGCGCGAAGCGCTGGCCCTGCTCGACCAAGGCCAGACCCGCGAGCAGATTCTCAAGCAGACCGGCCTGGTTGTGGGGGTCGAGAAGGCCAACCTGGATATCCAGAAGGGCGAAATCTGCGTGCTGATGGGCCTGTCCGGTTCGGGCAAGTCGAGTTTGCTGCGCTGCATCAACGGCCTCAACACCGTCAGCCGCGGCAAGCTGTTTGTCGAGCACGAAGGCAAGCACATCGACATTGCCCACTGTACCCCCGCCGAACTGAAGATGATGCGCACCAAGCGCATTGCCATGGTGTTCCAGAAATTCGCCCTGATGCCCTGGCTGACGGTACGCGAGAACATCAGCTTTGGCCTGGAAATGCAGGGCCGCCCCGAGAAGGAACGGCGCAAGCTGGTCGACGAAAAGCTCGAGCTGGTGGGCCTGACCCAGTGGCGCAACAAGAAGCCGGACGAACTGTCAGGCGGCATGCAGCAGCGCGTGGGCCTGGCCCGGGCGCTGGCGATGGATGCCGACATCCTGCTGATGGACGAACCGTTCTCGGCACTGGACCCGCTGATCCGCCAGGGCCTGCAAGACGAGTTGCTTGGCCTGCAGGCCAAGCTGAGCAAGACCATCGTGTTCGTCAGCCACGACCTGGACGAAGCGCTGAAGCTGGGTAGCCGCATCGCCATCATGAAGGACGGGCGGATCATCCAGTACAGCAAGCCGGAAGAGATCGTGCTCAACCCGGCCGACGAGTATGTGCGTACCTTCGTCGCCCATACCAACCCGCTGAACGTGCTGTGCGGGCGCAGCCTGATGCGTAGCCTGGACAACTGCAAGCGGGTGAATGGCTCGGTGTGCCTGGACCCGGGTGGCGATTCGTGGCTGGACCTGGGCGAAGGCAACTCGATCAAGCGTGCGCGCCAGGGGCAGAACGGGCTGGAGATGCAGAACTGGGCACCGGGGCAGTCGGTGGAAGGGCTGGGCCGCAAACCGACCCTGGTGCATGCGGATATCGGCATGCGCGATGCGCTGCAGATTCGCTACCAGACCGGGAACAAGCTGGTGCTGCAGGAGAATGACAAGGTGGTGGGGATTCTGGGCGACAGCGAGCTATATCACGCGCTGCTCGGCAAGAACCACGGTTGATGCCATTGGGGCCGCGTTGCGGCCCTTTCGCGACACAAGGCCGCTCCTACAGGGGAACGCATATCCCTGTAGGAGCGGCCTTGTGTCGCGAAAGGAGGGCAAAGCCCTCCCAACAATGGGTCAGCGAACGACGATCCCGCGCGAAGCCATGTAGGCCTTGGCCTCCGGCACCGTGTACTCGCCAAAGTGGAAGATACTGGCCGCCAGCACCGCACTGGCATGCCCTTCCAGAATGCCGTCAGCCAGGTGCTGCAGGTTACCCACCCCGCCCGAGGCAATCACCGGAATACCCAGCGCATCACTGATCGCGCGGGTAACGCCAAGATCGAAGCCGTTCTTCATGCCGTCCTGGTCCATGCTGGTCAGCAGAATCTCGCCGGCCCCCAGGCCTTCCATCTTCTTCGCCCATTCAACGGCATCCAGCCCGGTCGGCTTGCGCCCGCCGTGAGTGAAAATCTCCCAACGCGGCTGCTCACCCGGGCCGGATACCTTCTTGGCGTCGATGGCCACAACGATGCACTGCGAACCGAAACGGTCCGCGGCCTCGCCAACAAACTCCGGGTTGAACACCGCGGCCGTGTTGATCGAGACCTTGTCGGCACCGGCATTGAGCAGGTTGCGGATGTCCTGTACGGTGCGCACGCCACCGCCCACGGTCAGCGGGATGAACACCTGGCTGGCCATACGCTCGACGGTATGCAGGGTGGTGTCACGGCCATCGACGCTGGCAGTAATGTCGAGGAAGGTGATTTCGTCGGCACCTTGCTCGTCGTAGCGACGGGCGATTTCCACCGGGTCGCCGGCATCACGGATGTTCTCGAACTTGACGCCCTTGACCACCCGGCCGTTGTCCACGTCCAGGCAAGGGATGATGCGCTTGGCCAGTGCCATGGTTCAGTCCTCAGCCTTGGTAGTTGTCGCAGAAGGCTTGGGCCTCGGCGACATCGAGGGTGCCTTCGTAGATGGCACGGCCGGTGATGGCGCCGATGATGCCCGGGGCCTTGGCGTCCAGCAGGGCCTTGATGTCACCCAGGTTGTGGATGCCGCCCGAGGCGATCACCGGGATCGAGGTGGCTTCTGCCAGCGCCTTGGTGAACGGCACATTGCAGCCCTGCATCATGCCGTCCTTGGCGATGTCGGTGTAGACGATCGCCGAGACGCCATCGGCCTCGAAACGCTTGGCCAGGTCGATGACCTGCACCGAGCTCACTTCAGCCCAGCCGTCGGTGGCGACGAAGCCGTCCTTGGCGTCCAGACCGACGATGACCTTGCCCGGGAAGGCCTTGCACGCTTCAGCGACGAATTCCGGCTGCTTGACCGCCTTGGTACCGATGATCACGTAGCTGACGCCAGCCTTGACGTAGTGCTCGATGGTTTCCAGCGAGCGGATGCCACCGCCGATCTGGATCGGCAAAGTCGGATAGCGCTTGGCGATGGCAGTGACCACTTCACCGTTGACCGGCTGGCCTTCGAAGGCGCCGTTGAGGTCGACCAGGTGCAGGCGGCGGCAGCCACCCTCGACCCACTTGGCGGCCATGCTCACCGGGTCGTCGGAAAATACCGTGGAGTCTTCCATGCGGCCTTGGCGCAGGCGCACGCAGGCACCGTCCTTCAGATCGATAGCGGGGATAATCAGCATCTTGGGAACCTGTCTGTTCTTGGGGTTTCAGGGCTTTTCGAGCGCCCACAGATCGCTTTCGATGCTCTCGAACCGCTCCTTGAGGTGCAGCTGAACATCGGCAATCGCCCTGTTGTAGTAATGGGGTGCAATTTCTTTGCTGAACAGCTCGAGGACCTCGGCCACTTCGAACGACCCCAGCTCCAGCTCGAAACGGTCTTCGAGGAAGCGCTTGAGCGTGTGCAGCGCTTCGCGCTCCTGCTCGGGGGCCAGGGTGATGACCGGGGCCTTGGTCTTCGACCTGCTCATTTACCAGCGCCCGTCCCAGGCGACGAAGTTCTGCAGCAGCTGCAGGCCATGGGTATGGCTCTTCTCCGGGTGGAACTGCACGGCAAAGCGCGAGCCATCGGCCAGCGCAGCGGCGAAATCGACACCGTAATGGCCGCGGCCGACCACCTGGGCCGGTTTGCCGGCATTGATGTAGTAGCTGTGCACGAAGTAGAACCGCGCACGGTCGGGGATGTCGTGCCACAGCGGGTGGTCGTTGGTCTGGCCGACTTCGTTCCAGCCCATGTGCGGCACCTTCAGGTGCTCGCCGTCTTCCTGCAGGTCTTTGCCGAAGAAGCGCACCTGGCCCGGGAACAGGCCGATGCAGTCGACACCGTCGTTTTCTTCGCTGTGGTCGAGCAGTGCCTGCATGCCCACGCAAATGCCGAGGAACGGGCGGTCCTGGCTGACTTCGCGCACCAGGCTGTCGAAGCCCAGGCGGCGGATTTCTGCCATGCAGTCGCGAATTGCGCCCACGCCCGGGAATACCACGCGGTCGGCTTCGCGGATGACTGTGGCATCGCTGGTGACCAGCACCTTACCGGCACCTACATGCTCGAGTGCCTTGGCCACCGAGTGCAGGTTACCCATGCCATAGTCGATTACGGCTACCGTCTGCATTTACAGGCACCCTTTGGTGGAAGGCATCTGCCCGGCCATGCGCTCGTCGAGGGTGATGGCCATGCGCAGGGCGCGGCCGAAAGCCTTGAACACGGTTTCGATCTGGTGGTGGGTGTTGTGGCCACGCAGGTTGTCGATGTGCAGGGTCACCAGGGCGTGGTTGACGAAGCCCTGGAAGAACTCCTGGAACAGGTCGACATCGAAACCGCCGACGCTGGCACGGGTGTACGGCACGTGCATCTGCAGGCCCGGGCGACCGGAGAAGTCGATGACCACGCGCGACAGTGCTTCGTCCAGCGGCACGTAGGCGTGGCCGTAGCGGAAGATGCCCTTCTTGTCACCGATGGCCTGGGCGAATGCCATGCCCAGGGTGATGCCGACGTCTTCGACGGTATGGTGATCGTCGATATGCGTGTCACCCTTGCACTCGATATCCAGATCGATCAGCCCATGGCGGGCGATCTGGTCCAGCATGTGTTCAAGGAAAGGCACACCGATATCGAATCGGGCCTTGCCACTGCCATCGAGGTTGATCGAGCACTTGACCTGGGTTTCCAGGGTATTGCGCTCGACGGAAGCCTTACGTTCGACCATCACCAGCTCCGCAAAATCATTAGGCGAAAAGGGCTTCATTATAGGCCTAGAACGCGCCGGCTTGAAACGCGGATGACATATGGCAAAGCACGTAATTACGGGGACTGGATGCCGTTACCGGTCTATACAACCAGGTGGTTCGGGAGGGTATGGGGCTGCTTTGCAGCCCATCGCGACACAAGGCCGCTCCTACAGGGGACCGCGCTCGAAGATGAAACGGGGACCAATGTAGGAGCGGCCTTGTGTCGCGATGGGGCGCAAAGCGCCCCAAATCAATGGAACAGCACAGCCGTCTTCTGCAGGGTAATCCAAACGCCCCAAGCCAACGGCACGACCACCACAGCCCAGGCCAGCAGCACCAGCGGCAGGCTGCCCGGTGCCGCCTTCCACTCCAGCGAGCGCGCCCCATCGGCGCCCTTGTCATGGCTCAACGCCCGCTCGGCAGCCAGTTCGGCATCGCTCATGAAATGCTTGTCTGCCACTGGTCGCACCAGTATGTTGCAGACAAAGCCCAGCACCAGCAGGCCGGCGAGGATGTACAAGGTCATGTCATAGGCAGCCGCACGCTCCACCCCGGCTGCCAACTGGTACTCGCGCAGGTAGGTGATAAGCACCGGCCCCAGCACTCCCGCCGCCGCCCAGGCGGTCAGCAGGCGGCCATGAATGGCACCGACCATCTGCGTGCCGAACAGGTCGGCGAGGTAGGCCGGTACCGTGGCAAAGCCACCGCCGTACATCGACAGGATGATGCAGAACGCCGCCACGAACAGCGCCACGTTACCCAGGTGCCCCATGTTCGGTACCAGGCTGTACAAGCCCACGCCCAGGGCGAAGAAGGCGAAATAGGTGTTCTTGCGGCCAATGTAGTCCGAGAACGACGCCCAGAAGAACCGCCCGCCGATGTTGAACAGGCTCAGCAGGCCGGTGAAGCCGGCGGCGATCGCGGCAATCTGCGCCAGCTGGGTGCTGTTCAGCTCGCTGAAGCTCAACCCGTTGCCCAGCAGCTTGCCGGCGAACACTTCCTGCAGCAACGGCGAAGCCATGCCGAGGATGCCGATACCCGCCGACACGTTCAGGCACAGCACCAGCCAGATCAGGGCGAACTGCGGGGTCTTCCAGGCCACGCTGACGTGCACGTGGCGGTCGGTGACCATGGTGTTGCCAGCTTTCTTCACCGGGGCGCTCCAGCCTTCGGGCTTCCAGCCGGTTGGCGGTACGCGATACGCCAGGGCACCGGCGGTCATGAACACGAAGTAGATCGCCGCCATGACGACGAAGCTCTGCCACACGCCCACTTCCTGCGCATTGCCGAAATGGCCCATCAGCGCGGTGGCCAGCGGTGCACCGACCATGGCCCCGCCACCGAAGCCCATGATCGCCATGCCGGTGGCCATGCCGCGCTTGTCCGGGAACCATTTGATCAGGGTCGACACCGGCGAGATGTAGCCCAGGCCCAGGCCGATACCGCCGATTACGCCGGAGCCCAGCCACATCAGCCACAGCTGGTGGGTCTTCACGCCAATGGCTGAAATAAGCATGCCGCCGCACCAGCACAACGCCGACACCAAGCCGGCCTTGCGCGGGCCGGCGTGTTCCAGCCAACCACCCAGCACGGCTGCCGAGCAACCGAGGAAGACGAAGAACAGGGTGTAGATCCAGCTCAGCATGGAAATTGGCCAATCGCATTCGGCGCTGAACATTCGGGCCATGAAGCCCATGTCCGCTGCGCAGGCGACCGGGGCGGTGATGCCGAGGGCTTGTGACAGTGGCAGCCAGAACACCGAGAAGCCATAGGCCATGCCGATGCACAGGTGGATGGCTAGCGCGGCTGGCGGGACCAGCCAGCGGTTGAAGCCCGGGCGGGCGATGATGCGCTCCTTCGACAGGAAGCCTGGCGCACTGGCCAAGGTCCCCGCCGCGACGGTACTGCTCATAGGATTAGATCCTTCTTATAGGGAGGGTGCAGGCAAAGCGGCGCAAGGGTAGCAGCACCAAGTAGCGTGAAAGCAATCTGATATCGTTAATTTTTGCTCGGCTGAAACGGTCATGTGGCCTGTACCGGCCCTATCGCCGGCAAGCCAGCTCCCACAAGTACCCCACCGACCTCGGGAACAGCGGGATCCCTGTGGGAGCTGGCTTGCCGGCGATAGGGCCAGTACAGGCCACACATTCGGAACTGACAAAATCGTGGCTGTCGAAAGCCGTACCATCTGCTGTACACGTAGGAAATGCCCCGTATCTCTGGTCGAATACGCAGGGGCAACCACTGCGGCGCTATACTCTGCCGCCTGAATTTCAAAAACGGACTACAAGGACTCGCCCATGAAAGCGTTCGGCAAAATCCTGGGACTTGGGCTTCTCGGGTTGCTGCTGATCATCGTGGCACTGGGCTTCGCCCTGACCCACCTCTTCGATCCCAACGACTACAAAGACGAGATTCGCCAGCTGGCACGTGACAAGGCTCACGTCGAGCTGACCCTCAACGGTGACATTGGCTGGAGCCTGTTCCCGTGGCTGGGCCTGGAGCTGCACGAGGCGAGCATCGCCACCTTGAACAAACCCAAGGAGCCATTCGCCGACCTGCAGATGCTCGGCCTGTCGGTACGTGTGCTGCCACTGCTGCGCCGCGAAGTGCAGATGAGCGACGTGCGCGTGGAGGGCCTGAACCTGACCCTGGCTCGTGACGAACACGGCCATGGCAACTGGGAAGACATCGGCAAGCCGCTGCCTGCGCAGAACGGTGCCAGCGCCGATACGCAGGCCGGTGCCCCGGCCCAGGCGCCGGCCGAACAGCCGTCGGCACCGGTCGCCAGCAACGAGCGCGCCGTCAAGCTGGACATCGACAGCCTGACCGTAAACAACGCCCGCGTGCAGTACACCGATGCCAAGACCGGCCAGAGCTACAGCGCCGAAAGCATCCAGCTGAGCACCGGCCCGGTCCACGAAGGGGCGAACATTCCGCTCAAGGCCAGCGCCTTCCTCAGTGCCAGCCAGCCGAACATCAAGGCTCGCACCGAACTGGCCGGCGAACTGCGCTTTGACCGCAAGCTCAAGCGCTACAACTTCGAAGACATGCGCCTGTCGGGCGAAACCTCGGGTGAGCCCACCGGCGGCAAGACCGTGACCTTCGCCGCCCAAGGCCAGTTGCTGGTCGACCTGGCCGCCAATGTCGCCTCGTGGAACGGCCTGAAAGTCTCGGCCAACCAGCTGCGCGCCCTGGGCGAACTGAACCTGCGGGACCTGGACAAGGCGCCACAGCTGAGCGGCGGCCTGTCCATCGCCCAGTTCGACCTGCGCACCTTCCTCGACAGCATCGGCCGCCCGCTGCCGGCCACCAACGACCCGGCGGCCTTCGCCAAGCTGGAACTGGTCACCCGCCTGCAGGGCACGCCGAACAGCCTGGCCCTGGAAGACCTGGCGGTGAAGCTGGACGACAGCACCTTCAGTGGCCGCGTGGCCATCGATGACTTCGCCAAGCAGGCCCTGCGCCTGCAGCTCAAAGGCGACACCTTCAACGCCGACCGCTACCTGCCGGCCAAGAGTGAAGAAGCCAAGGGCGCCACCGCCGCGCGTCAGGCCGAGGTCAAGCAACAGGAAGCCAGCGCGGTCGCCGGCCCTGGTACCACGCCGCTTCCCAACGCCCCGACCCAGGTCGCCTGGAGCGACGACAAGCTGCTGCCGGTCGACCGCCTGCGCGCCCTCGACTTGCAGGCCGACCTGGCCTTCGGCTCGCTGACCCTGGACAAACTGCCGATCGAAGACGCCCAGCTCAAGGCTATCGGCCAGGGCGGCCTGCTGACCTTGCAAACCCTTCGCGGTGAACTGTACAACGGCACCTTCGAGGCCAAGGGCACCGTCGACGTGCGCCCTGCCGTGCCGCAACTGGGCGTCAACACCAGCATCCAGCGGGTGCCGGTGGAACATTTCATCAAGACCGAGGGCAAGGAACAGACGCCACCGGTCAAAGGCCTGCTGACGCTGACCAGCGACCTGACCGCCACCGGCAACAGCCAGAAGGCCCTGGTCGATACCTTGAACGGCAACGCCAACTTCGTCATCAACGACGGCGTGCTGGTCAATGCCAACCTGGAACAGCAGCTGTGCAAGGCCATCGCCACGCTGAACCGCAAATCGCTCACCGGCGAGCCACGCGGCAAGGACACCCCGTTCCAGGAACTGCGCGGCAGCCTGGTGGTGCGTAATGGCGTCGCCAGCAACCCGGACCTCAAGGCGCGCATTCCGGGCCTGACCGCCAATGGCCATGGTGACCTCGACCTGCGTGTACTGGGCATGGACTACAACGTTGGCGTGGTCGTCGAAGGCGACCAGCGCGCCATGCCGGACCCGGCCTGCCAGGTCAACGAACGCTATGTCGGTGTCGAAATACCGCTGCGCTGCCGCGGCCCGCTGGAGCTGGGCGCCAAGGCCTGCCGCCTGGACCAGGACGGCCTGGGCAAGGTAGCTGCCAAACTGGCCGGCAACCGCCTGCAAGACAAGATCGATGAAAAACTCGGAGACAAAGTGAGCCCGGAACTGAAAGACGCGCTCAAGGGGCTGTTCAAGCGATGAGCCCCGAGCAGTTCTCCAGCGCAGTGCTGGACTGGTATGACGAACACGGCCGGCACGACCTGCCCTGGCAACAGGGCATCAACCCGTACCGGGTGTGGGTGTCGGAAATCATGTTGCAGCAGACCCAGGTCAGCACCGTGCTCAACTACTTCGACCGCTTCATGCAGGCCCTGCCGACCGTGCAAGCCCTGGCCGAAGCGCCGGAGGACGAAGTGCTGCACCTGTGGACGGGCCTGGGCTACTACACCCGGGCACGTAACCTGCAAAAGGCCGCGAAGATCGTGGTCGAACAGCATGGCGGCGAATTCCCGCGCAGTGTCGAGCAGCTCACCGAGCTGCCCGGCATCGGCCGCTCGACTGCCGGTGCCATCGCCAGCATCAGCATGGGCATCCGCGCACCGATCCTCGACGGCAACGTCAAACGCGTACTGGCCCGCTACACCGCCCAGGCCGGCTACCCCGGTGAGCCCAAGGTGGCCAACCAACTGTGGGCCACGGCCGAGCGCTTTACCCCGCAACAGCGGGCCAACCACTACACCCAGGCAATGATGGACATGGGCGCCACGCTGTGCACCCGCAGCAAACCCAGTTGCCTGATCTGCCCGCTGCAGCGCGGCTGCGAAGCGCACCTGCACGGTGAAGAAACCCGTTACCCAGAGCCAAAGCCGCGCAAGGCACTGCCGCAACGCCGCACACTGATGCCACTGCTGGCCAACCACGAAGGCGCCATCCTGCTTTACCGCCGCCCGTCCAGCGGCCTTTGGGGTGGCTTGTGGAGCCTGCCGGAGCTGGACGACATCGCCCAGCTCGACGACCTGGCCTACCAGCACGGCCTGCGCCTGGCTGGCAGCCGCGCCATGGACGGCCTGACCCATACCTTCAGCCACTTCCAGCTGGCGATCGAGCCCTGGCTGGTGCGCGTCGACCCGGTCGGCCAGCACGTGGCCGAGGCCGACTGGCTCTGGTATAACCTCGCCACCCCGCCGCGCCTGGGCCTCGCCGCCCCGGTGAAAAAGCTGCTCAAACGCGCGGCCGACGAACTGACTGCAGGAGACGCCCGATGACCCGCACCGTGATGTGCCGCAAGTACAAAGAAGAACTGCCAGGCCTGGAGCGCCCGCCCTACCCCGGCGCCAAGGGCCAGGACATCTTCGAACACATCTCGCAGAAGGCCTGGGCCGACTGGCAGAAGCACCAGACCATGCTGATCAACGAAAAGCGCCTGAACATGATGAACGCCGAGGACCGCAAGTTCCTCCAGGGCGAGATGGACAAGTTTTTCGCCGGCGAAGAATACGCCCAGGCGGAAGGCTACGTTCCACCGTCGGAATGACCCCACGGAACGTAAGCGACGGAATTAATTTAAAATTTTTTCAAAAAGTCGTTGACGAGCGGTCTGAAAGTCTATTTAATTCACCTCGTCGCCCAGATAGCTCAGTCGGTAGAGCAGAGGATTGAAAATCCTCGTGTCGGCGGTTCGACTCCGTCTCTGGGCACCACCTTCAAGCTTCTGGTGGTTGCAAAGTTACCCGAAGCGACAACAAGAAACCCGCCTAGTGCGGGTTTTTTGTTGTCTGTCATTTTTGCTGAAAGAATGGCAGCCTACCGGCCTTGCTATCCATCCCAAGCACCAACCTTATCCCGCTGCGCGCGGGAGCACCTCGGCATGAAGCCTTACCCCCAGCGCCGCCATCACTTTCATGATGGTCGCCAGACTCGGGTTACCTTCCGCAGACAACGCCTTGTACAGCCCTTCCCGTGTCAGCCCGGTGTCACGTGCCAACTGAGCCATACCTCGGGCCCGGGCGATGTCGCCCAAGGCAGCAGCAAGCAGTGCCGGGTCGTTTTCCTCCAGACACGCCTCAAGGTACAAGGCCATGTCTTCCTCTGTCTTCAAATGGTCAACGGCGTCCCATTTGCTCAGCTTGATATTTGTCATGGTGGCCTCCTAAAGGTCGCGTGCCAGCTTGAGGGCAGATTTGATATCTCTGGATTGGCTGGCCTTATCGCCACCCGCCAAGAGGATGATCACCTCATAGCCTCGTTGAACGAAATACACCCGATAGCCCGGACCATAATCGATCCGCAGTTCGAATACTCCCTCAGCAACCGGCTTACAGTCACCCATCACTCCTAGCTCCGCTCGACGCAACCTGACGTTGATGCGAGCCTTTGCCCGCGGATCACGCAAAGCAGCGAACCACCGTCGGTAAGTTTCGGTTTGGATTAGTGTATGCATGAGCAAAATGTAAACCGTAGTTCACACTACATTCAATTTGCAGCTGTTTCAAACTGTTTATCGACACACTGTTGACCAGCATCAAAAGGCCATTAATCGCTGGGCCTAAAATGCCGGAGGCTACCCGACTCGACCAGCAAGGACCTCCATGAGCGAAGAATCCCCCCTCCTGCTCCCCGCCCCCAGCGAGCCCGCCATCACCACAGCCCGCACGCGCCGCCCACGCCAGCGCAAGCCGGAGCCGACGATCACCAGCATCAGCCAGCAACCCGCAGCACTGGAAGTTGCCACCGCCCCCAAGGGCAGCAACGAAGACAGCACATCAGCCCGTCTGCCAGGCAGCTACCCCTACCGCACCCGTATGCGACGCCAAGACTACGAAAAGGCCAAGCATGCGTTGCAGATCGAGCTGCTGAAGGTGCAGAGCTGGGTGAAGGAAACCGGCCAGCGCGTGGTGATCCTGTTCGAGGGGCGCGATGCTGCGGGCAAGGGCGGCACCATCAAGCGCTTCATGGAACACCTGAACCCGCGTGGCGCGCGCATCGTCGCCCTGGAAAAGCCTTCCGAGCAGGAAAAAGGCCAGTGGTACTTCCAGCGCTACATCCAGCACCTGCCCACGGCGGGCGAAATGGTGTTCTTCGACCGCTCCTGGTACAACCGCGCCGGGGTCGAGAAGGTGATGGATTTCTGCACGCCGCTGCAGTACCTGGAATTCATGCGCCAGGCCCCGGACCTGGAACGGATGCTGTGCAACAGCGGTATCCTGCTGTTCAAGTACTGGTTCTCGGTGAACCGCGAAGAGCAGCTGCGCCGTTTCATCTCGCGCCGGGACGACCCGCTCAAGCACTGGAAGCTGTCACCCATCGACATCAAGTCGCTGGACAAGTGGGACGACTACACCGCCGCCAAGGAGGCAATGTTCTTCCATACCGACACGGCCGATGCACCGTGGACGGTGATCAAGTCCGATGACAAGAAACGGGCGCGGATCAACTGCATACGCCATTTCCTGCATTCGCTGGACTACCCGGGCAAAGACCCACAGGTGGCACACGCCCCGGACCCGCAGCTGGTAGGCCGGGCTTCACGTGGTTTCGAAGAAGACGAGACACCACAGCCAGCAGGCTGACGCCCGACCTGCCATCGACAAACGCCGCAGCCCGAGACGGGCTGCCGGCGCATCTTAGTCGCCTGACATGGAGCGAAGATGCTCGAAAGCATCTTGGGTCATGCAGCCCATATAGGAGATTCCGTGCAGACCAAGCGGAAACTCACTGTCTTTCTCGGCTTTTTCGCTAATTGCAAGAACGTCAGCCTTTGTGATCGACTGTCGGTCGCACTCGGCGAAACCGGTGGCATAAAAAAGCTTACCCTCCTCGTCATAGCCATACAGGGTTACAAGATAATAATGCTTCATGGCTCTCTCCTTACGCGCAGCTGCGCGCATTTTGCAAACGCCGATTGACATAGCAGTGAGCCGCCATCCAGACATGGATGACGGTGCAGAGACGTTATGCAGTTCAGGCAGCGGGCATAAGCAGGAGGCATGTCCATAGCAGAATGCATCAGCCCAGTGTCGGCACACGGCTTGGGTTTATCGGGCAATTGCGCTTCAATACGCGCAATTTTCAGCAGCCTCAGGATTGCCCCATGGCCACCCCAACCAAGCAACAGAAACGCGCCAAGCGCGCCGCCAGCAAGGCCAAGCAGAACCGCATGGTGCGCAGCGGCCAGGCGGTCAAGGCCAGTGCCGGTGACAGCGCCAGCGTCGAGCAGGTGTACAACAAGGCCATGGAGTCGGGCAGCTACGACCCGCTGTTCAAGAAAATGAAGGAAGCCCAGGAAGGCGGCCTGGTGCCGATGATTTCGGTATTCCTGGTGGACCCGCTGTTGGCCCTGGTGCTCAAGGGGCACAAGGAAGAACACGCCACCGACTACATCGTGCTGGTGTTCAACGCCTACCGTAAATGGCTGGATGGGGCCGATGAAGAAGCCACCATGGCCTGGCTGGAAAGCGATGAGTTCCAGGCAGCCTATGTGGCGGCTTCGGAGGCGGTGGCCAAGCAGCAGCAACAGCAGAAGCAGTTTGGCTGATATGGCTGCGTGAACTGTGTCGGCCTTTTCGCGGGTAAGCCCGCTCCCACAAGGATCCCACTGGCATCCAGGCCTGTGATGAACCTGTGGGAGCGGGTTCACCCGCGAAAGGGCCGGTACAGGCAACAAAAAAGGCCGCGCCCTGCACAGGACGCGGCCTTTTCATTTCAACCAGCGCGGATCAGTTATCCAACGCCACCCGCCCGGCAGCTTCGCGCTTGCGGTGCACCAGCAAGCCAGCCGCCACCACACCAATGCTCAGCAGTGCGGTCGCGATGATTTCGGCGCGGTGGTCCTCACGCAGCGCCATTACCACCAGGATGGCAACGATGAAGGCAATGGTTGCCCAGGTCAGGCCCGGGAACAGCCACATCTTGAAGGTGATCTTCTCGCCACGGGCCTCGCGCTGGGCACGCATGCGCAGCTGCGACACGGCAATCACCAGGTAAACCAGCAGGGCAATGGCGCCCGAGCTGGCCAGCAGGAACTCGAACACCTGGGCCGGGGCCACGAAGTTGGCGAACACACAGAGGAACGCCGCTGCAGTGGACAGCAGAACCGCCACATGCGGGGTAGCCGACTTGGTGGTGCGCTGGGCAATGGCCGGGGCGTCACCACGCTTGCTCAGCGAGAACAGCATGCGCGACGAGGTGTACAGCGCCGAGTTCAGGCAGCTGGTCACGGCAATCAGCACGACGATGTCGACGATCAGCTTGGCATTCGGCACGCCAATGCGGCTCAGCACGGTCTGGTAGGAACCGGTCTCGGCCAGCGCCGGGTCGTTCCACGGTACCAACGCCACGACCAGGAAGATCGACACCAGGTAGAACAGGCAGATACGCCAGATTACCGAGTTGGTGGCGCGGCTGATCTGCTTGCCCGGGTCTTTCGACTCGGCAGCGGCGATGGTGACGATTTCGGTACCCATGAACGAGAACATGGTGGTCAGCATGGCTGCCAACACCGCGCCCAGGCCGTTAGGCATGAAGCCCTGGGTGTCGAACAGGTGGCTGGCACCGCTCACCTGGCTGCTCGGCACAAAGCCGAACATGGCCGCACAACCCACAGCAATGAAGCCAATGATTGCCAGCACCTTGAGCAGGGCGAACCAGAACTCGAACTCGCCGTAGTTCTTCACGCTGCACAGGTTGGTCAAGGTCAGCGCCAGGGTGATGACCAGCGAGAACGCCCAGAGGTCTACCGCAGGGAACCAGGCATGCAGGATGGCCGCGGCGGCGTTGGCCTCCAGCGGAATCACCAGCACCCAGAACCACCAGTACAGCCAGCCAATGGTGAAACCGGCCCAGCGCCCGATGGCGCGGTCGGCATATGTAGAGAACGAACCGGTGTCAGGCGAGGCGACTGCCATTTCACCCAACATGCGCATGACCAGCACGACCAGCGTACCGGCGGCAGCGTAAGCCAGCAGAACGGCAGGACCGGCAGCAGCGATGGCGTGGCCGGAGCCAACGAACAGGCCGGCACCGATGACGCCAGCGATGGACAGCATGGTCACATGCCGTTGTTTGAGCCCCTGAGCGAGGTCATTGGAATTGTTACCGCTCATTGAAACTACCTTTGTAAGGAGTGGACCACTCCGACTGCGTTTACAGAGCGCGCCCGGGGTTGACCTGGGCGTCGCTGCAATCGGCGGTTTCCTACTGGCAATAAGCGCGCCATGTGCTGAATGCATTCGTCAGAAAAGTCGGCGGCCCTTTTGGCATGCGGTTTGGAGGGCTTTCGGCCAGTGGCTGACCGAAAGGCCGCCAAATCATCGGATTACTGAAATACCCACTTACAAACGCACCAAAGGTGCTCCACGGTAACACCTGTGCACCAGCGCAATGCAGAAAAGTGCAACCGCGGGGTACAACTTCGAGATCTGGGCGGCCCCTTCGCGGGCGCGCCCGCTCCCACAGGTAAGGTGCAACCATTTCGGCTATTTACAGATGCAGTGGGAGCGGGCATGCCCGCGAATGGTCTAAAACCGCTTCCATGAGCGGGCCAAAGCTGGCACCATCGCGCCTTTTTTCATCAAGGCTCTGGTGCTGGGCGACACCTGCGCGGACATCCGCGCGACGTTGCGCTGCAGCGATGCGACAAACTGCCCCACCAGCGCCCCGAGTCCCCAGCAACCCTGTTGGCCGTGATAATGCCGCTATGCTAGCTTGGCGCACGCCAGGAAGGCCGCCAACAGCTGGGAACGCACCCGTACACATGAGGACCGCACATGGCTCAGGCCACGCCCGCGCTGGAAATCCGCAATCTGCACAAACGCTACGGCGAGCAGGAAATTCTCAAGGGCATTTCGCTGACCGCGCGCGACGGTGACGTGATCTCTATCCTGGGGTCGTCCGGCTCCGGCAAGTCCACCCTGCTGCGCTGCATCAACCTGCTCGAAAACCCGCACCAGGGCGAAATCCTGGTCGCCGGTGAAGCCCTCAAGCTCAAGGCCGCCAAGAACGGCGACCTGATCGCCGCCGACAACCGCCAGATCAACCGCCTGCGCAGCGAGATCGGTTTCGTCTTCCAGAACTTCAACCTGTGGCCGCACATGTCGATTCTCGACAACATCATCGAGGCGCCACGCCGCGTGCTCGGCCAGAGCAAGGCCGAGGCCATCGAAGCCGCCGAAGCCCTGCTGAACAAGGTGGGCATCTACGACAAGCGCCACAGCTACCCCGCCCAGCTTTCCGGTGGCCAGCAACAGCGCGCCGCCATTGCCCGTACCCTGGCCATGAAGCCCAAGGTCATCCTGTTCGACGAGCCAACTTCGGCACTCGACCCGGAAATGGTCCAGGAAGTGCTAAACGTTATCCGCGCATTGGCCGAAGAAGGCCGTACCATGCTGCTGGTGACGCACGAGATGAGCTTTGCCCGCCATGTGTCCAGTGAAGTCGTCTTCCTGCACCAGGGCCTGGTAGAAGAGCAGGGATCGCCGCAGCAGGTCTTCGAGAACCCGACCTCGGCGCGTTGCAAGCAATTCATGTCCAGCCACCGCTAACGGAGCAATACATGCACACTTACAAGAAGTTCCTCCTGGCAGCTGCTGCCACGCTGGTGATGTCGGCCAACGCCCTGGCCGCAGAAAAACTGCGCATGGGTATCGAAGCTGCCTACCCACCGTTCAACAACAAGGATGCCAGCGGTAACGTGGTCGGCTTCGACAAAGACATCGGCGACGCCCTGTGCGCCAAGATGAAAGTCGAGTGCTCGGTCGTCACCTCCGACTGGGACGGCATCATCCCGGCCCTGAACGCCAAGAAGTTCGACTTCCTGGTGTCGTCGCTGTCGATCACTGACGAGCGCAAGCAGGCCGTGGACTTCACCGAGCCGTACTACTCCAACAAGCTGCAGTTCATCGCGCCGAAAAACGTCGACTTCAAGACCGACAAGGCCTCGCTCAAAGGCAAGGTGATCGGCACCCAGCGCGCCACCCTGGCTGGCACCTGGCTGGAAGACAACTACGGTGACGACGTAGAGATCAAGCTGTACGACACCCAGGAAAACGCCTACCTCGACCTGGTTTCCGGCCGCATCGACGGCATCCTGGCCGACAAGTACGTGCAGTACGAGTGGCTGAAGAGCAAAGACGGTTCGAACTTCGAGTTCAAGGGCGAGCCGGTGATGGACAGCGACAAGATCGGCATTGCCGTGCGCAAGGGTGACACCAAGCTGCGCGACGACCTGAACAAGGCCCTGGCAGAGATCAAGGCCGACGGCACGTACAAGAAGATCAACGACAAGTACTTCCCGTTCAGCATCGAATGATCCGCCCCGACCGGCGCGCCCTTGCGGCGCGCCAGTCCCTAGAATGACCTGCCCATGAATATCGACCTGCACGGATTCGGTCCGGCCATGATGGCCGGCACCCTGATGACCGTAAAACTGGCGCTTTGCGCCTTGCTGCTGGGCCTGGTCCTGGGCCTGCTCGGCGCCCTGGCCAAGACTTCCACGATCAAGCCGCTGCAATGGCTTGGTGGCTTCTATTCCACCCTGGTTCGCGGCGTGCCCGAACTGCTCTGGGTACTGCTTATCTATTTCGGCACCGTGGGCTTGATGAATGCCCTGGGTGAAGCCCTTAACCTGCCTGGCCTGGAACTCAGCGCCTTCGCTGCGGGTGTGATTGCCTTGGGCCTGTGCTTCGGCGCCTATGCCACCGAGGTGTTCCGTGGCGCCATCCTGGCAATCCCCAAGGGCCACCGCGAAGCCGGCTTGGCGCTGGGCCTGTCCAAGGGCCGCATCCTGTCGCGGATCATCCTGCCGCAGATGTGGCGCATCGCCCTGCCCGGCCTTGGCAACCTGTTCATGATCCTGATGAAGGACACCGCCCTGGTGTCGGTGATCGGCCTGGAAGAAATCATGCGCCACGCACAAATCGGCGTGACCGTGACCAAAGAGCCGTTCACCTTCTACATGGTCGCGGCCTGCATTTACCTGAGCCTGACCGTCATTGCCATGACCGGCATGCACTTCATGGAAAAACGCGCCGCTCGCGGCTTTGCGAGGGCCGAATAATGAATTGGGAAGTCATCATCAAGTGGCTGCCACGCCTGGCCCAGGGCGCCACCTTGACCCTGGAGCTGGTGGCCATCGCGGTAGTTGCCGGGTTGATCCTGGCCATCCCGCTGGGCATCGCCCGCTCCTCGCGCCACTGGTACGTGCGCGCGGTGCCGTTCAGCTACATCTTCTTCTTCCGTGGCACGCCGCTGCTGGTGCAGCTGTTCCTGGTCTACTACGGCCTGGCGCAGTTCGACGCGGTGCGTTCGAGTTCGCTGTGGCCGTACCTGCGCGACCCGTTCTGGTGCACCGTGCTGACCATGACCCTGCACACTGCTGCCTACATCGCCGAGATCCTGCGCGGCGCATTGCAGTCGATCCCCAAGGGTGAGATCGAGGCAGCACGGGCGCTGGGCATGTCGCGGGGCAAGACGCTGTTCTACATCATGCTGCCACGCGCCGCGCGCATCGGCCTGCCGGCGTACAGCAACGAAGTGATCCTGATGCTCAAGGCCAGCGCCCTGGCCAGTACCGTGACCCTGCTGGAACTGACCGGCATGGCCCGTACCATCATTGCCCGCACCTACCTGCCGGTGGAGATCTTCTTTGCCGCCGGGGTGTTCTACCTGGTGATCTCGTTCGTGCTGGTGCAAGGCTTCAAGTTGCTGGAGCGCTGGTTGCGCGTGGATGCGTGCCAGGGCCGCTGACACTACTTAGCCTTCTTCGCGGGTAAACCCGCTCCCACAG
>NZ_JAFGYI010000178.1:0-522 GCF_017490905.1 Pseudomonas sp. 32_A
CTACCACGACCGTCACCGTGAGCGATACCGTCGACACTGTGAAGGCCGAGCTGAGCATCTCGCCGAACCCGGCAGTGGAAGGCCAGGCGGTGACCTACACCATCACCCTGACCGGTCCTGCCGGTGCTGACCTGACCCAGCATGGCGGCCTGGATATCGAGCTGAGCAACGGTAAGGTGGTCCACATCGCAGCCGGGCAGATCAGTGGCTCGCAGTCGGGCGTCCTGGCGGACAACGTGTATATCGGCAGCAGTGCCCCAAGCATCGCCATCAACAGTATCACCGAGCAAGGTACAGGCAAGCAGGTCTTTGAAAACCTGATCAAAGGCGACCCGGTGACCCTGCAGATCACCGACGAGCCGGGCACCCCCGGTAATCCTGGCGCCCCGGGCACGCCGAATGGCGGCGATGCAGTGACGCTGACCCTGACCGGCAATGCCGTGCAGGAAGGGGGGCAGACCACTATTACCGGTACCCTGAGCCACCCAGCGGGCCAGGCCTTCACCGTCACCCTGAGCAACG
>NZ_JAFGYI010000179.1:0-522 GCF_017490905.1 Pseudomonas sp. 32_A
GTAAATAATAATAAAAAAATCTATTTATTCATTCAAACACAAATAACACTTCTAACTCTGTCGCGAAGCTCTTTGCCAAAGCCAATATCATCTAGGTAATTGTCGATTGATCCGTACTCTTTCTTCAAAAAGTCCAATAAATCTCTCATATTCTGAGGCGGTGCTTGAGCAAAATCTTCGGATAAACCAGATCTTCGAACTTCTTCAAGCATCTCATCATAGATGGGTGTCAAACCCTTTTGGGTTTTAGCATAGTCGTTGACAATAATGTCTTCAGGTACTCCAGCAATGGAAAGGATCAATGCCGACACCATGCCAGTTCTATCTTTGCCTTGCGTGCAGTGAATTTCAATTGGATAGTTTTGAGGATCGGCAAATACCATCAATGCCTCTCGAATTTCTGCTTTACAGTAGGTGGCAAATTCTCTGTACATCTTGTTCACGCCCATTGGTGTCAAGACCTTCTGTCCAATAACATAGGCTGCCTTTTTACGCTGACAAAATGTCATCAAATAGATGATG
>NZ_JAFGYI010000180.1:0-521 GCF_017490905.1 Pseudomonas sp. 32_A
CGTTGATGACGGCCGGCCGCTCGACGGACTTCAGGCGCTGCAGTTCATCGCGCAGTTGGTCTGCGCCACGCTTCGTCAACGGAATGGTGCTCATAAACGACTCAATAGCTAAAAACGGCCATAAAAAAAATCACCGCGATTAAGCGCATTTCCGAAACATCGGAAACGCCGCTTAATCGCGGCACGTGTTGCTTGGACAGGTAACTGGAGGCTTAGTTTAGGCGAGCGTGCAGACCTTGTAAATCATAGACTTCCAAGTCCTTCAGGTAGCGCAGCCCCTCCACCGCCGCGCGCGCGCCCGACATCGTCGTGTAATAGGTGACCTTGTGCGCCTGCGCGCTCATCCGGATCGAGCGCGAATCGGCGATCGCCGCGCGCGTCTCGTCGACCGTCGTGAACACGAGCGCGATCTCGCCGTTCTTGATCATGTCGACGATGTGCGGACGGCCGTCCTTCACCTTGTTCACGACCTTCACCGGCACGCCGGCCGCCTCGATCGCGGCGGCGGTGCCGCGCGTCGC
>NZ_JAFGYI010000181.1:0-521 GCF_017490905.1 Pseudomonas sp. 32_A
GTGTCAAACAGAGCAAGAGCATCTGGAGACTCACAATCAGAATCCAAACCACAACCAGCATTATTAACTAGAATATCAATTTGGCCAAAATGTTTTACCACCTCATCAACCAGTCGTTTGATGTCATCCATTGATGACATGTCAGCCACAATTTTCAATGGCTAATTATAATAAAATTATAATTAACATAAATTTTAATAAAATTCAACCTTGAGCTTTTGTGGTGAGATATTTTCACATTCAACAGCAACTTCATCAATCGTTTTACTGTCTCTTCCAGTAACAACAACTTTGGCACCGAGTTTTGAATATAACAATACAGTTGACCTGCCGATACCCGAATTTGACCCTGTCACAAGGGCTACTTTACCACTAAAATAATTGTCTTTGAACAGCGCCATTGCAATCGATTGATACACTCAAAAATCTCTAATGAAATAGTCGCTTGTATAGTCAGTTACTTCTAAGTGAAACTGAATTTATCTTATGACCTTATGATTTGATCTTATCTTGACCTTGAC
>NZ_JAFGYI010000182.1:0-521 GCF_017490905.1 Pseudomonas sp. 32_A
CATCTGGAAGCGCACACGCGCGACGACGCATGGCTGTTGCGCGTGCGCGACAACGGCATCGGGATCGATCCGCAGTATTTCGAGCGCATCTTCCTGATTTTCCAGCGGCTGCACACGCGGCGCGAATATCCGGGAACGGGGCTCGGGCTCGCGCTGTGCAAGCGGATCGTCGAGCACCACGGCGGCCGCATCTTCGTCGAGTCCGAGCCGGGGCAGGGCACGACGTTTTCGTTTACGCTGTCCAGGCCGGGTGCCGATGAAACGCGTTGGCCGCGCGATCCGAGGGAGTGAGCGATGATTGCCGATGAGCGAGGAAATTTCGTCGAGATCCTGCTGGTCGAGGACAGCCCGACCGACGTGATGATGACCAAGGAGGCGCTCGAATACTACAAGGTGCTCAATCCGCTGAACGTCGTCGAGGACGGCGTCGCGGCGATGGCGTACCTGAGGCGCGAAGGGCCCTACGCCGGTGCGCGTCGGCCGGGCCTCATCATTCTCGATCTGAACCTGCCGAGAAAGAG
>NZ_JAFGYI010000183.1:0-520 GCF_017490905.1 Pseudomonas sp. 32_A
CCTGCGCCCAAGCGCGAATTCGATGTCGGCCGAACAACGAGCGAACGCTCACGCCGCCCGATGAGCGACGCGCGCACCGAACGCGCACGCTGCCCGCGCGGCGTTCAGCGATTGTTGACGGTCTCGGAGAAGCGCTTGAGCGTCGCGACGCGCGCGCCGATCAGATCGACGCGCTCGCTCTCGCTGACGAGCGGCGTCATCGCGTCGCGAAACGCCGCCCATTCGCGTTGCGCGGCGACGAGCGTCGGCAGCGAATCGGCGGGCATCCGCGCGCGCAGTTTCTCGTAATAGCGGTTCATGTCGAAGAGCGCGTGCTCGCACGCCGCATCGCGCATGCAGGGCCGCACGCGATGCACGGCGCCCTTGCCGCCGCCCGGCTGCGCGTAGTAGCGGTCGGCCGCGCCGCGCAGCGCGAGCGCGCGCTCGCGCACCGGCTGCAGCCGCATGTCGGCGTTCGCCATCGCGTACATCGTGCCCTGCGTCGTCTCGTAGACCGCGCGCACGAGATGCGCCTCGTCCT